>NZ_ADFQ01000029.1:0-718 GCF_000177355.1 Prevotella amnii CRIS 21A-A | reverse complement strand
CCGGTTCTTACAGACACGCAATGGTGTGCTGTCAACAAAGCTTATGCCCGTGCATTTGCCCAAGAGGACCTTCTTGATAAACAAGGTTAAGGGTACGGCTACCTCCCTTTCCAATTCTACTAAACGGTTATAAGAAACAACATTGGGAAACAGATGGCGAAGATGCTTGCATACTTTTTCAAGATAGAAATGTTTGAAGCAGCGATAACCTGAGTCATGGAAAAGAATCATTATCAGCATGACTTCGACCTTTGACATCGTGGAACTTCGATGATATTTTCTTTTTCCGGTAGGTTTTAGCGTATATTTTGCCGTCATTGCATCAAAAAACTTGCAGAAGTCATCTGCCATACAAAATATTTCTATAACTTTGTTCTCGGTGATCATGGCGATTTTTGTTTGTAATTATTTGAATGTTAACACCTTAAAGTTACAACAAATTTCGCTAACCACCAAATTCATATATACATATAATTCGTCGAACTCACGTTAATTAACGACAACTCTTCCCTTTTATTCTGTTTGTTTCCCTTTCTTGGCTTTTTCTCCAATGAATGTCCTATCTTTGTAAACAGTACCCACCATAGAAAATTGCAAAATGGAAAATGGCAATCTAAAAATACAGCTTGACAGTATTCAACGAATATTGAGCTATTGCATTACTCAGACCTACAATGTGCTCATTGGAAATATTCTGAGGAAGAAGAGTTGTATTAGC
>NZ_ADFQ01000030.1:0-1004 GCF_000177355.1 Prevotella amnii CRIS 21A-A | reverse complement strand
CACATATATAATACTTATTTCATAGCACAAACTATATTCCTATCTGCTTGTATATACCCATTTTTATAACCTTTATAACCTCACTACAAAACTAAAAAATAATATAAAACATCTTTTACTATTTATCATAAGACAGAAATGATAAATAGCTTTTCTGTAAAATGTTTTTTTTAATAAAACTATTATTTATTTTTATTTTGTGGTTTAGTAGTAAAAGAGTATGTAGAAATAGTATCTTTAGGAATTTTCCTTCGTTCAAAGGCAGCGTCCAGCACACGCTTTTTTTCTATTTCCTCAGTGTATATTTGTTCTATAATATTTTTGCCATTTAGCTTTTTTATTATTTCTTTATTTTGCTGAACATGCTCTCTATCGCGATTAAGTCGCCTATCAAGTATAGTAGCAAGATCAAAGCTACCTCCGCTTGATTTCAAATAACCATAATCATATAGCTCTCTTTTAGACATATTGCGTGATAAACTATCTATATTGAGCTTGTGCTTTCCTATTACAACTACTTCATTGAGACTATGTTTGCTTGGAAATAAGAACACTGTATCGCGTAAAACTTCTTCACGGATAAGTTTTTCTGAAGAATATCCCTTAGCTTTAAAACTTGCTTGCTTAAACTGCTTTGGTAACGTTATAGTACCAAGATATATCGTTTTACCTATAAACTGCCCATCTACACATACCTCTACATCACGCACAGGAAATCTACTTATAGCATCGCATACTAATATCTGTTGCGCTTTTACATCTACTGTAATAATAATAGATATAAAAAAGCATAAGTATAAAAATATTCTTTCAGGATAAATAAAGGAAGATATGGATAGTTTCATAAAACAAAATTATTTTTTATAAAAGTAGAAATAATATATTATCTACGTTATACTATTACATAATAATAACAATATTTATGTCTTTTGCATAAATAACATAGTTATGTTTTATAAATATAAACAAAAAAAATGCGGTAGAATAAAACATCTACCGCATTT
>NZ_ADFQ01000031.1:0-62439 GCF_000177355.1 Prevotella amnii CRIS 21A-A | reverse complement strand
GGGTGGACTAAATAATTTTGTTTATTTAAATTTTCAAAAAGAAACCCCACCGCTTGCAGAAAGTAGTGGGGCTTTTATCTTTTATTATTATACTCTCTGTGCGTAGATAAGTATAATATTTTTATAAGTTATTGATAATCAATGTTTACTGCGGAGGGAGAGGGATTCGAACCCTCGAAACGCTTTAGACGTTTACACGCTTTCCAGGCGTGCCTCTTAAACCACTCGAGCATCCTTCCTTAATATAAAGGAATATTAAGCCATAAAAGCTAATGGGAAAATTCTCTTTACATTTTTATTAGTAATCTTAGCAATATCTTCTTTACATACGTTATAAGCATCAGATAATACTTCCAACACTTTTATTATATATGCACTTTCATTCCTGCTACCACGTAGCGGTACAGGAGCCATATAAGGACTATCAGTTTCCAAAACGAGTCTGTCTAATGGCACAGTAGCAGGTAAATCTTCACGTAAATGGCTCGATTTAAATGTAGAAACCCCTCCAATGCCGAGACTAAACTTTTCAAACTGCAAAAAGTTTTCAGCTTCTTTAGTATTACCTGTAAAGCAATGAAAGACGCCACCGGGCAATTCTTTTATGTATGGTTTCATCTGGTTTATCATCTCGTTTTGAGCTTTTCGACAATGTATCATTAAAGGTAACTTTGTCTCAATGCTCCATTTCATCATTTCTTCAAAAACAATAATCTGTTCCTTTTCAAATTCACGCGACCAATAGAAATCTAATCCTACCTCTCCTATTGCTATAACCTTTATATTATTTTCTTTTTTATTATCTATCTGCTGTTTTAAGAAAGATTTCATATTAGATAACACAGCTATATAGTTTGCTTTCACCTCTTCAGGATGTAGACCTATCATAGGGTAACAATAAAATGGATATTGCTTGCAAAGCTCCATAACGGAATAAGCTGAAGATAAATCTATTGAAGGTATAAATATTTTATCTACTCCAGCTTTCTTTGCTCTGGATATTACCTCTGGTAAATCTTCTTTATAATCATCTACATCAAGGTGAGCATGTGTATCTATAATCATGATTTATATTATTTTTTACGATGCATCAAACTTTGTGCAAAGTTAATCAATTCCTGTTTATTTTTATCATTTACTGATACTTTTGATAGATAAATTTTACTTTCTTCAAAGTATCTATTTATCTTATCTATAGCAAGCTTATCTATACCTATTTCTGTATATAGCTTAGTAATAGCTTTTATCTTCTTGTTAGCATCAAAATCTTTTTTGTTAATCCAGTAGTTTAACTCTTCTTTTTGTTTTTGTGTAGCTTTGTTAAAAGCATTTATAAGCATATAAGTTTTTTTATTTGAAATGATATCTCCTCCTATTTGTTTCCCAAAAATATAAGGATCTCCATATACATCGAGATAATCATCTTGTAGCTGGAAGGCTAAGCCTATTTTTTCACCAAAAAGATATAAATTGTTTGCATCTTTTTCAGAAGCATTACCTAACATAGCTCCCATCTTTAAGGCACATGCTAAGAGTACGCTCGTTTTTAAACGTATCATTTCTATGTATTCAGCTTCTGTAACATCGTTTCTATGTTCAAACTCCATGTCTAATTGTTGCCCCTCCCCTATTTCTAATGCTGTTACAGTAAATAAATCAAGCAATGCTTTCAAACAAGACGGATTACCTCTTGTTATACGTTCAAATGCTAAGACTAACATAGTATCTCCTGAGAGAATTGCAGTGTTTGCATTCCATTTTTCATGCACAGTTTGATGACCACGGCGTAAAGGAGCACTATCCATCAAATCATCATGCAGCAAAGTATAATTATGATATGTTTCTAAACCACAGGCTTGATTTAAAATGCTTTCAGGATCATCTTTATACATATTATAAGCTAAAAGCATCAATACAGGGCGAATGCGTTTGCCTCCTAAAGATAAAACATATTTTATAGGTTCATACAAGCTCTTTGGCTCTCTGTCATAAGCTAAAGTGGCTATATAATTATTAATAATGCTGAATATCTTATCTGAACTATACATAATCTTTTTAGTCTTGTTAAAGTTTTATTTTCAGAAATGCTTTATATCTAAAGAGTTTTTACAACTTAAAAACAACAGGAATTTCTACCATCGATTTACAAGGCTTATTTTTATTTAAACCAGGTTTCCACTTTCCCATTATGTGCATTACACGCAGCACTTCTTCTTCCATGTCTTTATCTTTTCCGTTTTTTATTTTTATATTACTTACATAACCTGATTCTGAAATAATAAAAGTAACATTTACTACTCCTTCTACTCCAGCCATCTTTGACTCCGTAGGATACTGTAATGATTTTGTAAGCCATTTCATAAACATAGCCCACCCTCCTGGCGGTGTGGGAGTTTCTGATAAAATACGCTTATCTATCTTGCTATCTATGCGTTCCACATCGGCTAATGCATCATCGTCAGACATTTTTGTAGTAATCTTCTTAGCATCTTGCTCTACTTTGGGCACTGGTGGAAGCACTATTGGTGTATAAGTAAGCATAACCTCATCGGTCATACGCGGAGCAGCAGTTATCTTATCATTCGACTGCATACTACCTACACTACGAGGGGTTACCTTTACAGGATTATCGCTACGTTTTAAGTTTAACATATCTTCCACTGTAGGTTTTTTATCATTCTTATGCTTTGTGATATTGGTTTGATCTATAGCGGGAAGCATATCTAAGCTATGAAGCTGAACGTTGGTAATCTTTTTCACATTGCTGCTATCAGTCCCATCATTATATTCTAATGCTACAAAGAATATAGACAAGGAGATGATGATTCCTAACATAAATCCCACCCAACGCTTATTCTCCAGATCAGCCTCCTTTGATTTCTTTATTTCCAAATCTTAAATCCTTTATATTATACCATT
This sequence comes from Prevotella amnii CRIS 21A-A, assembly GCF_000177355.1. NCBI lineage: Bacteria > Pseudomonadati > Bacteroidota > Bacteroidia > Bacteroidales > Prevotellaceae > Prevotella > Prevotella amnii. Next base: position 59,520 of record NZ_ADFQ01000031.1, on the reverse strand, counting down.
CTTCTTAGGAAAAATCTAAATAGCTAATACTGATCTTTCTTCTACCTTTATTGTTAAGTAAATATATGAAATATTCACCCAAACATATTTTCATTATACAAAAGTAAGAAGTTATTCGGAAAAAGATGTAACTTTGTTGAAAAATTACAAATCATTATATTAAAAAGATAATAATCTTTCTTTATCATTGCTTATAAAATTATTTATGAGCTATACAAGAAATAAAACAAAGATATAAATATGAACGAAAAAAAAATTGTGATAGCAATAGATGGTTTCTCTTCTTGCGGGAAAAGTACTATGGCAAAAAATCTTGCAAAAACACTAAAATATATATATGTAGATACGGGAGCTATGTATCGTTCGGTAACTCTTTACGCATTAAGAAATGGCTTTTTTAACATAGATGGAAGTGTAAAGGAAAAAGAATTATACAATAACATGCCTAATATAAAAATATCTTTCAAACTTAACATGGAAACTGGGCGTCCTGACACATATCTTAATAATGAAAATGTAGAAGAAGCTATTAGAACAATGGAAGTATCTTCACATGTTAGCTCTATTGCTGCTTTAAGTTTTGTGCGTCAAACCTTAGTGCAACAACAACAAGCTATGGGTAAAGAAAAAGGAATCGTTATGGATGGGCGCGATATAGGAACAGTAGTTTTTCCTAAAGCAGAACTTAAAATATTTGTAACTGCATCTGCTGAGATACGTGCACAACGAAGATATGAAGAACTAAAAGCAAAAGGCTTAGATGCTAAATTTGATGAAATACTCAAAAACGTAAAAGAACGCGATTATATCGACTCACATCGTGCTACGTCGCCTCTACGACGAGCAAAAGACGCTATAGAGCTAGATAATAGTAATCTTACTATTGAGCAGCAACAAGAATGGTTGATAAACGAAGTAAAAAAAATTATATAATTGCTTACGACGATTTGTAAAAATATCTGCAGAATAGTTCTTTTTTATAACAAAACATAATATGTAACAAAACGAAAGAATTTATATAGATAAAAAGAGATTAATATAACGGAGAACTTATTTTGCAAAAATAAAGACGATAACGTTTATTGTGTAATAGCGCATCTTAAAAGAGTGTAAACTTAAGATATATGGTAGAAAAATAGATTATTTTTCTACCATTTTTAATTTATTTTTAATGGAAAAATAATTTATTTTTCTCTCCTAATCATATCTTCTTTCCTCTTTACATAGCAAGTTTTATACTATTAATAAGCACCTTATGTAAGTAAGAATAATATATGCAGACTAATCATGTTTAAAACCTTGCTAAAAAGAAATTATAAATAAGCAGGGAAAATCACTTTCAGTATTCTGTTATTATATATGGGAAATATTTACGAAATAGTACTTTTTATGTACAAAATAAAGGGTGTGTCAATATTTAGACACACCCTTCATTTTTATATCCCTCCCTATAAAGGGAATTAAATTTTAAACTTATACTCTTTCTAAACTCTCTCTTCTCATGGCTATGCCATGCAGTTTACACGTCCCTCATTGTATGCACGAATAGCATTTGTGAGGTAGTTAAACAACTTTTTTACAATCTCTAAATTCATCATTCTTTCTTTCATAATCATCTTTGTTTTATCTTTCTGTTATCCTGTTTTCGCAGGCAAAGTTACGATATGAAAAACATGAAAACCAAAAAAAAAGGATTTTTTAGACGATTTTATGCTGTTTTTTTGACGAGAGTCAAAACTTTTGACTTGTATCAACCACTTCATTTGATATACATCAACCTTTTGGATTGACATATATCAACCATATCGGATAATAATAGCATCTTTGACACAGAAAAAAAAAGAGCTAATCTATTGAAAAACTTTTTCTTTTAATCGGATTAGCGTATCTTTGCATAATAATATAGAATAATAAAATGAATAAAAACATAGAAAACTCTTTCAGATTACCAGCAGAATGGGAGCAACAAAGTGGGATAATGTTAATTATGCCGCATGAAGATACTGACTGGAAACCATATCTGAAAGAAATTATCTCTACTTACGTAGATATAATAGATGCTATTACGCGCTATGAGGACTTACTTCTTATAACAAGAAATATAAAAAAGACCAAAGATCTTCTTGCTACAAAATTATCAGAAAAGCAGATAAGGCGAATAATATTCTTTAAGTGTGATAATAATGATACATGGGCACGTGATGTAGCACCTATAAGTTTGATAAACAAAGATGGCGTACAACGAATGCTCGACTTTTGTTTTAATGGTTGGGGGGAGAAATTTCCGTATGGGAAAGATAACAAGATCAATTTGCAAATGGCTCAAGCAGGCATATTTAAAGCAGAGATGAAGAGTCATAAAGATTTTATTCTTGAAGGTGGGTCTATAGAAAGCGATGGCAAGGGTACGCTTTTTACAACTACAAGCTGTTTACTTGCTCCACATCGCAATGAGCCATTTACACAAAAAGAAATAACCTCTTACCTACTCCAAAATATCCCATCAAAACGTATAATATGGTTAGAACATGGTTCTTTAAAAGGAGATGATACTGACGGACATATTGACACAATAGTAAGATGTGCACCTAATGATACCTTATTATATATAAAATGTGAAGATAAAAATGATGTTCATTATTCTGATTTTAAAAAATTAGAAGTTCAGCTAAAAACTCTTCGCACACTTGATGATAAGCCTTATCGCTTACTTGCCTTACCTTTTCCTGAAGCTATATATGATGATGGAGAGCGGCTACCTGCTACATATGCTAACTTTGTAATATTAAATGGCGCTGTGTTAGTACCTACTTACAATCAACCTAAAAATGATGCTAAGGCTTTAGAGATTATTAAGTTAGCCTTTTCAGGTTATGATATAATTGGGATAGATGCGCAAGTGGTAATACGTCAGCATGGGTCGCTACATTGCTTAACAATGCAATTGCCCAAAGGAATTATTTCTAATAACAAAAAAATGAATACTGATTATGAATAAAATAATAAAAATAGGTTTTTTACAGTTGCATAATGTAGCTGATATAAGTGAAAACATAAAAAACATAACAGAAGGTATTAAAAGTCTTGCAGAAGATGGCGCGCAACTTATAGTTTTACAAGAGTTACATAATTCGCTGTATTTTTGTCAGGTAGAAGATGTTAATAATTTTGATCTTGCAGAAACAATACCCGGCTTTTCTACAGATCTTTATAGTAAATTGTCTAAAGATCTTGGTATTGTACTTGTTACCTCTTTGTTTGAAAAAAGAGCAGCAGGATTATACCATAACACTGCTGTTGTATTTGAAAAAGATGGCACTATAGCAGGAAAGTATCGTAAAATGCACATTCCTGACGACCCTGCTTATTATGAGAAGTTTTATTTTACTCCTGGCGATTTAGGCTTTCACCCTATAAACACAAGTCTTGGCAAATTAGGAGTATTAGTATGTTGGGATCAATGGTACCCGGAGGCAGCCAGGCTAATGGCTCTGCAAGGGGCAGAAATCTTAATTTATCCAACAGCAATAGGTTATTCTAAAAGTGATACAAAGGAAGAACAGGCGCGACAGTTAGATGCTTGGAAAACAGTAATGCGAGGACATGCTGTAGCAAATAATTTACCTGTCATTGCCGTTAATCGTGTAGGTTTTGAGCCTGATCCAAGTAAACAAACCGAAGGTATAGAGTTTTGGGGTAGCTCTTTCATAGCTGGTCCGCAAGGAGAAATTCTTTACCAAGCTTGTAACAACAAAGAAGAAAAAATGATAATAAAGCTCGATCTCTACCATTCAGAAGAGGTTAGACGTTGGTGGCCTTTCTTACGTGATAGGCGTATAGAGGCATATAATGATATAACAAAAAGGTTTATAGACTAAAAAAATATACGATTTTTTCTAAAAGACGCTCAAGGCAAATCATAAAGCTGTAAACTTTCAGTAATTACCCTTTGTTATATGCAAATATTAGCTTACCTTTGCAAGCTATAAAACATATATGTTGGCTCCGTAGCTTAGCTGAATAGAGCGCAGGATTCCGGTTCCTGAGGTCGTGGGTTTGAATCCCATCGGAGCCACTCTATATGAAATAACCTGAAACAATCTGAAACAATTTGAAACGCACAAACACGCGTAAGCGTGTATAGCTGTAATAAAAAATACTTAAAAATAGGTATTGCACGTTTTTATTGCTCGTGCTAAATTTGCAGCGGAATAAATACTTACTTATTTAAGTAATAATTTTAAACTTCTTATTTTTTAGTTTTTAAAGAGAATAATTAATTTAATAAAAAGACTTTCCCTTTATGCATGTTTCAATAAAAATGCTGTCTCTGCTATTAACACTGACTCCATTTAGAGGGTATGCTCAGCAAAATGAGAGCATACCCAAGTTGCCTAATAAGTCTATGACAGACTCTTTGCATCAGATTAACGAAGTAGTAGTAAGAGCAAACCAGATGTTAGGCAGCCAGTTTGAAGCCCGTAACCGTACAGGTTCGGCTTATTACATCTCACCAAAAGAGCTTGGCAAATTCGATTATACTGATATTAATCGTATGTTGAAGAGCGTTCCAGGAGTAAATATTTATGAAGAAGACGGGTTTGGGTTACGCCCTAACATTAGTTTGCGTGGAACACAGGCTGAACGTAGCGAACGTATCACCTTAATGGAAGATGGTATATTAGCAGCTCCTGCACCATATGCGGCTCCTGCAGCTTATTACTTTCCTAATGCGGCACGTATGTATGCCATAGAAGTGTTAAAAGGTAGTAGCCAGGTGCAATACGGGCCATTTACAACAGGAGGTGCTATTAACTTGGTATCAACCCCTATACCGCAGGATAAATTAATAAGATGTAGTATGTCGGCAGGTAGTTTTGGTAGTCTAAAACTACAAACAGCCATAGGTAAAAGCTTTAAGTATACAGGGTTTCTGATAGAATATTTACGTTATCAGGCTCGTGGCTTTAGGCATGATACCCCCGATGAGCGAATAGGTTTTAAACGCAATGACGTAATAGCTAAGTGGATGATACGCACAAACAGAGAAGATGGTATAAATCACAGATTAGAGCTAAAGTATGGATTTGCTAATGAAACTTCCGATGAAACATACCTTGGTCTTACTGATCAGGACTTTGCTGTTAAGCCATATTTTAGATATGCAGGAGCACAAAAAGATAATTTAGTAACGCGCCATTCCCAGTTTTCAGCTACATATATAATAAAAGGTATGCGCTCATGGGACATAACTACACAGGCATATTATAATTATTTTTTTAGGAATTGGTATAAACTCAACGAAGTGCGTACAGGTTATACCAAAGCCGAACGTCGTTCAATAGGCGATGTGCTTGCCGATCCTATTACAAATAAAGATTACTTTGATATTCTTACTGGCAAGTCAAGCTACATAGGAGAAGCTCTAATGCTGCGTGCCAACCATCGTGTGTACCATTCACGAGGAGTCCAGATAAAGGGCGAATATAAAACAATGCTATATGGAGGGTACTTTACAGGCGAAATTGGTATGCGTTACCATGCCGATAGTGAGGATCGTTATCAGCAAGATGATGGATATTCTATGAATAATGGGCGTATGGAGCTTTTTTTAAGAGGAGATCCGGGTAGCCAAGCTAATCGTATTACTACAGCTCATGCTTTATCAGGTTATGCTTTAGCAAAATGGGCAAAAGGTATGTTTACCTTTACTGCAGGAGTGCGTTATGAAGATGTAAAGTTATTAAATCGCGATTATACTAAAGCCGACTGGAGGCGTACAGGTATGATGCGTATAGAAATACCCAATAGTGCAAGAGCTTTTATGCCTGGAATAGGTATTAATTGTAAGTTAACGCCTCAATTATCATTGTTTTCAGGAATACATAAAGGATTTGCACCACCAAGTGCTTCTCTTGGTCAGAAAGCAGAGAGTAGTATTAATGTAGAGGCTGGTGTACGTTATGCAAATAAATGGCTCAAAGGAGAATTTATTGGTTTTAATAACAACTATTCTAACATGCTGGGTAGTGACCTTGCTGCACAAGGAGGATTAGGAACCTTAGACCAGTTTAATGTAGGACGAGCATTAGTGCGAGGTATAGAAATGCTAGTTCAGTGCCGCCCATTACCTGCTACATGGAAGGTGCAATTACCCATACAGCTATCTTACACCTTTACAGATACAAAAATGAAGAACTCATTTACAAGTGCGTCATGGGGGCATGTTTTATATGGCGATGAAATTCCTTATATCTTTCGTCATGCTCTTAATGGGCAAATAGGTATAGAAAGTAAATGGGCTGATATACATTTTAATATGCGTTACAATGGCGACATGCGTACAGTTCCAGGACAAGGGAAGATAGCTCAACGTGAAAAAATACCAGCTAATTTCATAATAGATGCTACTGCTAAGATACATCTGATAAAAAATATAGACTTTACTATGAATATAGTAAACCTAACAAATAAGGTTTATATGGTTTCGAGGCATCCTTCAGGAGTGAGAGCAGGCTTACCTTTTGGTATATATGGAGGAGTACAATGGAAGTTATAATAAAAAACATATCAATAATAATATAATATAAAAAAATAATATTAATGAGAAGATCTGTATATATACAATCTATATCTATAAAAAGACTATTATGTCTATTTATCTTGTTATGCTCTTTATCAAAAATAATGGCACAAGAAAATGGATACATAACAGGTTCTGTAACCGATACAAGTGGTGAGCCCATTGTAGGAGCTGTTATTGGTATTGTAGAAAATAAACAAAAGACAGTTACGGATATAGATGGAAAATTTAGTATAAAAGCTATTAAAGGTCAAACTCTTACAGTATCCTTTATAGGTATGCGTACCTTTAAAGAAAGTATTAAAACAACAGCCTTAAAAGTAGTTTTGCAAAATGATAGTAAAATGATAGATGAGGTTGTTGTAACAGGGTATCAAAACATAAGAAATCGTGTTTATACTGGTGCTGCCACAGCTGTTAAGATGACAGAAATAAAGCTCGAAGGTGTTGGAGATGTTTCACGTATGCTTGAAGGGCGTGTGCCAGGATTGTCTATTCAAAATATTTCTGGAACATTTGGTGCTGCACCACGCATTAATATCCGTGGCGGTGCTTCTATTATGGGCAATGTTCAGCCTTTATGGGTAATAGATGGTGCTGTTTATGAAGATTTAGTACATGTATCTCCTGAAGATTTAGCTTCTGGAGATGCTGTTACTCTTATTAGCTCAGCAGTAGCAGGTCTGAATCCTGCAGATATACAAGATATACAGATTTTAAAAGATGCATCAGCTACATCTGTATATGGTGCCCGCGCAGCTAATGGAGTTATAGTTATTACTACTAAAAGTGGTAAAAGAGAATCGCCTTTACAAATTAATTATACAACAGAAAACACATGGCGTCCTCGCCCAGATTATAGCCACTTTGACTTGCTAAACTCTCAAGAAACTATGGCCTTATATCAAGAAATGGAGGAAAAAGGATATTTTGATCCAGCAACATCATTATATGGACGTAGAGGCGGAGTATATCACCAAATGTATAAACAGCTCACTACTTATGATGAGAAAACTAATAATAGGTTACTACTAAACACAGAGAATGCTCGAAAAAATTTCCTACGGCAGAGAGAGTATGCTAACACAGACTGGTTTCAGATTTTGTTTGCAAACAGTCTTATGACTAACCATACATTAAGTTTGTCGGCAGGTGGTAAAAAAGTAGCCTCTTATGCTTCTATAGGTTATTACCATGATGCAGGTTGGACTATTGCCGACCAAGTACAACGGTTAACAACCAATATTAAGAATACTTTTTATATTACAAATAATCTTACTGCTAAGCTATCCTTGCAAGGCAATATGCGTTTGCAAAATGCTCCTGGTACCCTACCCCAGAAAAAAAACACAATATCAGGAGCCTTTGAACGTGATTTTGATATAAACCCTTTTGCATATGCTTTAGGTACAAGCAGAACTCTTCGCCCTTATGATGAAAATGGGAAACGTGAATATTATCGTAATAACTGGGCTCCTTTTAATATATTAAATGAGTATGATAACAATCATTTAAAAATACGAGTAGTCGACTTTAAGTTGCAAACAGAGGCCACTTATAAGTTTACTGATGCTCTTAATCTAAAAACAATGTTTTCATACCGAAGAGCACATACAAGTACACAACATGAAATAGGTGAAAATTCTAATATAATAGGAGCTTATCGTGCTTGTGAAACACCATGGGTGGCAAATCAAAATATATACCTTGTAAAAGATATATACCAGCCCGGACTTATGCCTAAACCAGGCATACAACAAGGCGGCATACTTTTCTTAAATAATGCAGATATGCAAAGTATGTTAGCTCGTATAGCTATTGATTATGACAAGCAAATAGGATCACATGACCTAAAAGGATTTGCTTTTGGCGAAATAAGAACATTGCAACAGACAATAAGCTCTTTCAAAGGTTATGGCATTAGCTATCAACGTGGTAATGAGGTGCAAAGTGCGCCAGGTATTTTTGAGAAGATGTTCCAAGAGAATAATCCTTATTTTGCATTGCGCAATAGAGATGAGAGAGGAGTTACTTTTTCAGGGAATGCTACTTATGGATATAAAGGAAAATATATCTTTAATACAGTTGTAAACATTGAAGGCTCTAATGCAGCAGGAAGAGGAGCAACTGCATTATGGTTACCCACTTGGAATGTCGGTGCTAAATGGAATGTAGATAAGGAGAAATTTATGCAAGGTAATAATGCTATTTCTAAATTAGCTTTCCGCATTAGTTATGGTTTAACAGCTAAAATGAATGAAGCTGCGGCTAACGCATCGGTTATATATAAAGGTGGTATAGCACATAGACTAAATCTAAATGATAGAGAGAATAAATTAAATCTTATTTCATTAGAAAATAGAGACCTTACTTGGGAAAAAATGTACGAGCTAAATATAGGAGCTGATATGGCATTCTTTAATAATCGTATTTCGGCTACAATAGATGTGTATCAACGTAATACTTTCGATTTAATAGACTTAGTGCGTACGTCTGGTGTTGGTGGTCAATATTATAAATACGCCAACTTTGGAGATATGGTTTCTCGTGGTATAGAAATAGGATTGCATACTACAAATATTAGTACTAACTCATGGAAATGGAGTACGGACTTTACTTTCAGTGCTATTAATCAGAAAATAACTCGAATGCTTAATTCTCCAAATGCTTTTGATATGGTAGCTGGTAGAGGTCGAGGAAATGTGGTAGGTTATCCTAAAGGTTCACTTTTCTCTTTTAATTTTCAAAAGTTAGACAAAAACGGATTACCTAATTTTAATTTTGGAAGATATCCATTACCACAAAACGAATTGAAAGATATTGTGGGAGCAGATTTTAATGATACACAATACACTAAAACTTATTTACTATACCATGGCCCTATTGAGCCAAATATAGTAGGTGGTTTGGCAAATACAGTGAAATGGCATAACTGGGAATTATCTTGTTTCATTACAATGCAGGCTGGTAATAAGATAAGATTAAATCCTACATTTGATATGCAGTTTGCTGATTTGAATGTATTTTCTAAAAATTATCTAAACCGCTGGCTTAACCCGGGAGATGAATATCATACCGATGTCCCAACATTGCCTTCTAAAGAGATTATCAATATTATAGGAATAGAAAATATAGAAAAAGCATATAACACCTACAACTATTCGCAACTGCGTGTAGCTGATGGTAGTTTCGTTAGATTAAAAAATATAGCTTTATCCTATTTGTTAAAAGAAAAATGGATGAAAACAATAGGTCTGAAAAGTGGAAGTCTACGTTTTAATGTTACTAACCCACTGCTTATTTATGCAGATCCTAAACTACATGGACAAGATCCAGAATATTATCAGACTGGCGGTGTTTCACTACCTACTCCTATACAATATACTTTTACTTTAAATGTGGGTTTTTAAAATGAAAAAATATCTATATAAATATATCTTAATTTTCACCACTATTGCTCTATGTGGGTGTAACGATTTTTTATCAAAAGTACCCGATTCTGATATTGATTTAAATATTAATAACGAAAAAGGTATAGCGCAATTGCTAACTGGAGCCTACCCTGAAGCAAGTTATATTCCTTTCTTAGAACCTCGTACCGATAATGTTGGCCTTAGGACAAATGGTACACATACACAATTAAACGAAGAAATGTTTTATTGGGAAGATGATAACCAAGAAGATATAGATACACCTTTGAATTATTGGAATAGTTGCTATAAAGGTATAGCGCAGGCTAATGAAGCTTTAGAAATGCTAAAAGCCTATCCTAAGACAGAGCGCGTTAAAGCCCTATATGGAGAAGCCTTTTTGTTAAGAGCTTATCTTCACTTCATGTTAGTAAATATTTGGGCAGAGCCTTATGACAACACAAAACAATCTCCTGGTATACCTTATATTACTAAGCCTGAGAAAAACGCACTGATATCTTATAAAAGAGGTACTGTAAAAGAGGTGTATGATAAGATAGAAGCCGACTTAAAGCGTGGAATAACTTTAGTTAATGATAGGTATTATAAGCATCCTAAGTACCATTTTAATAAAAAAGCAGCTTACACTTTTGCTTCTCGGTTCTACTTAATGAAAGGAGATTGGCAAAAAGTAATAGATTATGCGAACTATGTTTTAGGAGCAGATCCTAAAACGATGTTAAGAAATTGGATAGAATATTCACATCAATTTGAGTTTAAACGGCAACGTATGTTTACACGTTACACTTCGCCTGATGAGCCTGCTAATCTTTTAATATGTACAACAGAATCACGATGGGCAAGACAGATGCCTATAGACCGTTATGGAGCAACCAAGCAAACTGTTAATGAAATATTCAATAAAAGAGGCATTGAAGGTGGAGGAGATTTCTCAAAAATGACTTTTGAAGGTACATATCCATTTATCTATTCACCATCGCTTATAGTAAATGGTAAATACATTGCTAAATTTGATGAGTTGTCTACTACTGAAAGCATTGGTATAAAGCCAAGAGGTATTTATGTTAGCAATGTGTTATTTACAGCCGATGAAGCTTTGCTTAATAGAATGGAGGCTTATGCTATGCTAAAGCAGTATGATAATGCAATAAATGATTATCTACAATATATGCAGGGTAAGTTCGGCTTTATGCCCACTATAGAAAGAGATATTTATATGCGCACAAGCGAAAACAATTATGATGAATATACACCTTTCTATGGTATGACTTTAAAACAGCTTGCATTAGTAAAACTATTTGCAGATTTCAGACAAAAAGAGTTTTTTGGAGAAGGCTTGCGTTGGTTTGACATTAGGAGATTTCATTTAAGCGTAAAACGTGATACTAAGTCTAAATATTATTTCCCTTTAGAGAAATATGATCCGCGTAAGGTGCTACAAATCCCAATAGAAGCACAAAACAACGGATTAGATCCTAACCCACGTGAGCGCAAAGAACCGATTAGATAAATATATATAACAGATAATTTATAACGATACAAAATGAGCATACATAAATATATTTTAGTATATGCTGTTCTATGGATATTTATAACAACATCTTGTCAGCATGATACGCTATCAGATGATAGTGTCATAGACAGAAATACTACTCAAACACAAACAGCACAATGGATAGAAGAAAATTTTACCAAAGTGTATGGTCCTGAAGTAATATATCAGTGGCAAAAGGATAATAGTCAAAACGGAGTTTACGTTTATCCTCCTGATACTACAAACATAAAACAAGTACTTAATGCTATTGGGACTTTATGTTTTGACACTTTTAAGGATATTCAAATAGAAGGTAAAGGAAGCCTACTTAATTATTGCTTACCTATACGCATTACATTATACGGTGGTGGAAATCCTGATAAAAACAGTGTTGAGCGTATGTATAATATAGCATCACAACCTGTAGAAATGAGTATTTACCATGTTAATGATTTTGATGCTAAAGATAAGCAGAAAGTTTATAGACTTATTCGCAGTGTATATCATCAGATGATGAAACGAATGTTAGAACAAATACCATATGATAGAGAAACATTTGCCACTATCAGTGATGGGAAATATATAAATGACACTCAATTATTATCCGATATAAAAGGTGCTAATAATGATATAGGATTGACAAGTTATGCTAATAAGCGTGGTTTTTTCACTTATCTTTCCATGCTAAATCCAGAAGATGATATGGCAGAAATGTTAAGCGTTATTTTAACATCTAAACCATCAAGGCTTAATAAAGCAGAAGAAGAAGCTAAAACACCAGATGAAGATTCTGATCCAGAAGTAAATAATACTTATAAAAAAGAAGCAGAACGTGCTTACCACGATTTTATAGCAAAAAAAGCGTTTGTCGAAAAATACACTTGGGACAATTGGCATGTTAAATTGCTTACAATACAACTTAAAAGCATCAGAACTTTGGATAAATATCTAAACAAAAAATAACATGAAGTATCTTTTATATATATTATTTACTATACTTAGTTGCATATTTTATAGCTGTCAAACGGACGAAAAAGAGTTTGATAAAACACCTACTCAGCGTAAAAGACAAGCTATTGAAACGCTAAACTCAGAGTTAGTTAACAACAAGGCAGGATGGCTGGTTTTATATTTTCCTAAAACAGACTCTTTATTATTTTCTAATTTAGGTGATAAAATAAAGGATTCGTATCAATATAGTACCGATAGATATGGTTATGGTGGAGTTTGTTTTACCATGAGATTTCTACAACAAGGAAAAGTAGAGATGCGTGCTGATATGGATCAACAAAGTATTTCCACTACCACAACAAGTGAATATAAGATTGGTGCAAATAGTAGTACTCAACTTACTTTTCTCACTACAAACTATATACACAAATTGGTTAATGATAGTTATGGCGGTGCTTGTGATTGGTTATATCAAGGACATAACGAAGAAGGTTTTTTAGTGTTTAAAACAGCTTCTTATCTAAGACCTGCATGTGAATATATTATAATGAAGCCTTTAAAGAATATGTCAGACTTTAATAATGCTGTAAAACAAGCATACGATAATAGAAGAATATTTGAAAAGATGAAAAATCCACAGTTGTATATACATAAAGGTGGACGTGTTTATTTTCAAAGCGATTATTATCTTGGTAGAAATGGAGGACGTGCAAATACTACTGAGAAACAAAGATATTACCTATTTATGGAGGTTACTAAACCTAACCCTATTCCTGACTATCCTCCTAAAGAATTTTCCGTACTGGGGTCAGGGTATTGTGGAACTCCTGATGGTATTACTTTTAAAGCAGGATTACGATTAAATAATAAACAGGTGTTTGCCGACTTTAAACGTGTTAATAATAATTTTGAAGCTGAACTTGTAGAAGTATATTATCCAAAATGGAAAACAATAAGGCTTGTAAGTAAACATTTACACCCTGAAGGAAAAATAACAGGATTAAAGGCAATTATCAAAGATGTACCTATTATAGAATAAGATGTAACAATATGTAATAATTATTAATATGAAAAAGAATATATATATAATTCTATGTATCTTTAACATAGTCTTACTATCAGCATGTTCACCTGGCGTAAATAACGATACAGATGAAGATTATGATAAACTCTTTCCTTTTAAAGGGATAGATAAGCCTAAAATATCATATGATGATCAAGCTTTGCAATTAGCAAGCATAGATATGAATGAACAAAGCTATATATATCCAGGAGTAGATATTAAAGGAGAGAAACGTACTTACACCATAACACTGACATGTACTTTTTTTGAGAAAGATTTGCAAGGTAACTTAATATCTGATGAGGATCTTTCCTCTACTTACATTATTAGATATATTGATGCCAATAAAAAATTAAGAACTATTACATCTAAAGATTATTCTTCTGAAGATGACAAAGAAGATGAGCCTGAAGGAAGCACTGATGACGATTCTGATGACAGCTCTGAGGATAATCCAGAGGATAATCCTGAGAAAAATACTGAGGATACTAATATTAAAATACTTAAAAATGGGAAAGAGCTTAAAATAATTTATCAAGCTTTATCAGGTTTCCCTATGTTTTTGCAAGTAAAAGGTGGAGGACCGAGCAATTCATCGGTACGCGCTAATATCTCAGCTATATCTAATGATGGTTTTACTATTGTACGCCCTTTGCATGTAGAGCAGTTTCAAAATGAAGAAGGTATTAATTTAATAAAAAATCCATTCTGTGGATATATTATATTACCCTAAAGATTAGGAAATAAAATTATGAAAAATAAAGCTAACAAATCGTTTTATATCATTATATTATGGGTAGTTATATCTAATTCTATAATATCATGTACAACATGGCAAGACGAAACAATTGAGTCGTCATACATTATCCCTACATTACCTGACCCAGAGTATAAATTTAGCAGGAACAATGAGAGCAGTGTTGACCTTTTAGAGTGTAGTCTTTTAAAAGAACCTGCTGATATTATATATCAATCTTTCATGAAAGAGGCTCGTATATCAAATGGCGCACAGCAAGAACGAATGAATGAATATTTTAAACAAGGTGTATATGGTAAAGCACCATTTGATGAAATAGCTACATCTATGGCGCATAGTGTTGACAGAGAACGTGTTCTCGCTACTTTTCAACAATTATTCAATGATTCACGCGCTTTAAGTGGCTATGGGTATAAGCGTCCCGCTGATGTACGCAATACTAAAGCCCAAACAGGTAAGGGAGGATATTTAGGTTATAATATTGGAGATGTTAACTTAGCTTTCGTTAATAATAAAGGGTTGGCTGTAGCAGAAGTATATAACGAAATGATAAGAGGTAGTATTTATTTAGATAAAATATTGAACGTACATCTTAACCCTCAATTATATAATGATCAACGACTTTTAAAAGACCAAGAATCTTCTATTCTTGTAAATGGACATAATTATACAGAGCTGGAACATCATTGGGACTTAGCTTATGGTTATTATCAATACTGGTTACCTATAGTACAAAAAAATGAGCGTAATATTTTAAAGGGTAGTCGTATTAAGCTTTATAATGCTTTTGCTACCGGACGATTAGCCATGACAGAATATAGATTTGATGAGATGAGAAAGTGTCTTGATATAATTAGACAAGAACTTTCTAAAGTAGCAGCTGTGCATGCCATACAACTATTATCTGGAGAAATTACTAAAGTAAATTTAGACGAAGATATAAGTAATGCTTTAGTTTTCTTATCACGTGCATATGGGGCTATATTCTCATTGCAGTTTGCCGTAAATATAGAAGGTAAGCCATTATATACCTTTGATGAGGTACAAACGCTTTTAGGCGCACTTACTCAAAATTCCGGATTATGGGATAAGCAGCGTTTAGAAGGAGATACCACTATTACTGGCTCTATAGCCTATACTGTGGCGCAAATAAAGCAGCGCATACTATGATAATTTTTATATATTATAAAAAAGAAAAAGCATGAGTTTACATAAAATTTTATTTCTAATATCCTTTTTTTGTACATTAAATGTAACTGTTAATGCACAATCCAATTTGATTTTAAATAGTGGATTTGAAGAGTGGCGCACTGGTGGACTTAGCGAAAAGCCAAAATATTGGTATTCTTCTGGTTATAACTTTGGAAAATCAAGCCAAGCTCACAGTGGTAAATTTTCCATTCAGTTATTTGCGACAGAACAAACACTTACTTCAATAGATCAATCTTACAATTATAATTACATAAGTATTGAGCCAGGTGCCACATATCGTCTTAAATATTGGTATAAAGGAACATTAAAAAAAGCGAATTGTTTTTCAGTAGTAACATGGTATAAAGGAAATACAACACACGAATCGACAAAAAAGAAAGACATGGTTACAGACGCCTCCCCTACTGAATGGAAACAAAAAACTATAGATTTTGTTGCACCGCAAGGAGTAGATAAAGCTGGTTTTTCTTTTAAGATGAAAGAAGAGACTTCTGATGCCAATAACTATTTACTTATAGATGATGTTGATTTTAGGAAAATAAAAAGTGGCACTACTTCAGAAGAAATACCTATGCCTTACGAGATAAAAGCTTCCGCAGAACAACGCGAGGTCTTTATATCATGGCATCCTATTCAAATTGATGGTGTAAAATATAATATTTTACTAAATGATAAAATAGTTGCCACTATAAATAGTACTAACTATATATTGCAAAAATTACAACCTAATACTACATATACGATAGGAGTGCAAACGATTAAGAGTGATGGGAAAAAATCGAAAATCGCTAAAAAAAGTATATTAACAGAACCGATTATGGTAAAACGTGATGATGAAAATCGCATTCCTTATGTATATAAAATAAAAGGCTTTGGAGATATACCCCGAACTATAGAATTGTTTTTTAATGACTTATATGATACTAATGCCAAAATAGCTTATACTCTTGATGGAAATCCATATATACCTATAGATGGATATAAATTAGTTTTTAATAAATCGGGTAAACATCTATTTGTAATTAACATTACAGAAAGTGATGGCAAAGATTGGACTTTAGAATATAACTTAAATGTAAAATAATCTAATTAACATGAAGCATATATATAACTTATTAGCAGTGGTAATATTAAGTATATCGCTAACTGCATGCCACAACGAGTTGGGATTAGAACAATCTAAAATATTGATAGGAGATGAAAACTCTTCATCTATTGATGTATTTACATATACTACTCGTATGCTTATATTAAAAGGAGGTACTGGTAAGTATAAAAGTAATGTTAACAATTCTAAGTTGGCGACTGTTAATATCAATGAAGACACATTGCGTATTACTGGAATATTAGAAGGTAAAACTTACGCTTCTATATGGTCTGGCGATGAGTGTCGCAAATTAAATATAAACATAATAGTACCTAACATTACTTCTACAAAAGATATTATACGATTGTTTCCACGTGATGAGAACCGTTCAATAAGTATTAACGGTGGCGGAAGCTTAGCCAAAATGGAAGTGGAAGATCCTATGAATATTTTAAAGAAAGTGAAATGGAATGCAAAAACTAATATTATAGAAATAGATACATACTGTGAGGGCGATGCTTATCTACATATAGTTGGAGAAAATAATCAAACAAAAACTATCAAAGTTGAAGTACGATGTAAAGGAGAAACTAATGGGTTAGGAGCTTATAGCACAACTTCACGAAGTTTAAGCGAGTTATATCGCAACACTCTTGTAGTACATCGCAAAGGAGTTGGAACTTGGATATGTAATGAAGCAAACCCTACAACTTCTAAGAAAACGATTAAGATTACTCCAGCCATAACAAATCCTCAAAAAGGTAGTTTTATAGAAGCTAAACTAAGTCTTAGCTACCCAGATGAGTTTAGCTCTATAAAAGAAGGTAAATATAAATTATATATACAAGATGTAAAAGAGAAGTATGTAGTACTTGTTGGAAGAGGCTTTAAACTTATAATACCTTATGAGAAAAGATAAAGTATCATATATTTTTGTTTTTATATAAAAAATAGCTCTTATATGTTTGGTAACGTATAAGGGCTATTTTATTTTTAAAGTAAAATATTACATTATTCCTTTATCACGCAATTTCAGTTGCCATTTCCATGCAGTTGCTAAAACTTCTTCTAAGGGTGTATTTGCTTCCCAGCCAAGTACTTTATTAGCAAGTGTACAGTCTCCCCATATTTGCTCAATATCACCTTTTCGCCTATTACCAAACTTCCAATTAAGTTTTACCCCTGTAGCCTTTTCAAAAGTATTTATAATCTCAAGAGTAGAATTACCTCGACCTGTACCTATATTAAAATATTCTATTTTATCAGTATTTTTTTCTAATACACGTTCCATTGCAATTACATGTGCTTTGGCTAAATCTTTTACATAAATATAATCACGCACACAAGTTCCATCTGGAGTATTATAATCATTACCAAAAACAATTAGTTCTTTACGGATTCCTATAGCTGTCTGTGTTACAAATGGAATCAGATTGTTAGGTACACCATTTGGCAGCTCACCAATTAAAGCTGAAGGGTGTGCGCCTATAGGATTAAAATAACGCAATATAATACTCTTTATATTTGCCCCGCTATTAATATAATCATATATTATTTGTTCGTTAATTTCCTTTGTGTTACCATATGGTGATGTAGCTTTTTGATGTGGTGCTTTTTCTGAGACTGGTAAATCTTCTTTTTTAGGTTGCCCATAAACAGTACAAGAGCTAGAAAATATAATCCCCTTAACATCATATTTAGGCATCAATTCTAATAAGTTTATTAATGAGATAATATTATTTTTATAATAAAGTAAAGGTTTCTCCACACTTTCGCCTACAGCTTTTGATGCTGCAAAGTGGATAATGCCTTCTATCTTAGGGTATTTTCTTAATATCCCTTCTGTGGATTTAATGTCGCATAAATCAATTTGTTCAAAAGCAGGACGAACACCTGTTATTTGCTCTATTCCATCGAGCACTTCTATCTTAGAATTGGAAAGATTATCTACTATTACAACATCATATCCTGTTTCTATAAGTTCTACAACGGTATGAGAACCTATAAATCCGGTTCCTCCAGTAACAAGAATAGTCTTATTCATACTTATTTGTATTTTAATTAAATATTTTTATATATGCTATATCTAAATAACATACAAAGATAATAATTCTTTTTAAACATATACAGGAAAACTGCTTAATTCCTAAATATATCTTAAACAATATATGATTATATATCTTTTTAAAGATAAAATAAATAGGTTTCGATATAATTTAAGTTTTTAGAGAGATGATAATAAAACAGGAATATTCTATACTGAAATATTTTATACATTTATTTTTAGTACCTTTGCGGTAAAATATAAAATATAGATGTTATTAAATTTAGGATTTATCTTTATAGGAGTAACTTTAGTATTATGGGGAGCAGACAAACTTACAGATGGGTCTGTAGCCATAGCACAAAAAATGAGAGTCTCTCAGGTTATTATAGGCTTAACTGTAGTAGCAATGGGAACAAGTATGCCAGAGTTTAGTGTCAGTTTGGTTTCGGCTTTAAAAGGTACATCAGATTTAGCTATTGGTAATGTTATAGGTTCTAATATTATTAATAGTTTGTTCATAGTGGGTGTTTCTGCAATGTTTAGTCCTATTCTAATAACACCTATTACTATAAAGAAAGATATTCCTTTTGCTTTAGTTTCTTCTGTTGTACTAATGATGCTTTGTTATGATGGTATGATAGGAAGGATTGATGCTGGTATTATATTTGCTATGTTTATTATCTTTATGATAAAGACTTTACAGGAAGCAAAGAGTGATGTAAAGATAGATAAAGCTAATAGCAAGTCTATTATATCAGAGAATATAATATCAGAAAAGCAGCATAAGAAAATATGGGTATCTGTTATATGGATAATAGTAGGTCTATTATGTCTTATTCTGGGTAGTAATCTTTTTGTAAGTGGTGCGGTTAAAGTTGCTTCATCATTAGGTGTGTCTGATGCAATAATAGGTTTAACTATTGTAGCAGGTGGAACATCATTACCAGAGCTTGCTACAAGTGTAGTTGCAGCTCGTAAAGGTGATAGTGGTATAGCTATTGGTAATGTTATAGGTTCTAATATATTTAATATTCTTGCTATATTAGGAGTTACAGGATTAATACATCCAATGTTGCTGCAAGGAATAACAATGTTTGATCTTTCCATTATGGTAATATCCATGATCTTGATATGGTTTTTATCTTTTACAAAATATACCATTGAGCGTTGGGAGGGTTTTTGTTTAATAGTAGTATTTATAGGATATATGGTGAAGCTATTAGTAAGTATTTAAAATAGAAAAGGCTATTATTTTTTATATATTCAGTAACTTAACAAAAGTTATAAAGTTGCTGCTTTTAAATAAGTTATAAATAATGAAACAGGGTATGCCTATTTTAGCATACCCTTATAACAATTTTATAATAATATAAAAAATATTCAGAATTAATTATTTTACTTGATGTTAAAGATAAAATCTTAATAAACGTTTTTAGTAGAAAGAATTTTTTAGTTTATTATATTCTTATAACTTGCTTTACGCCTTTTACGGTATTAATTTTCTTTATTAAAAGATTGAGGCGAGAGTTGTCATCAAGCATAACAACAAGGTTCCCTGAAAAAAGTCCATCATGTGAATCAATATTGATAGAGCGCAAGGTTATTTTTTCATCTTTTGAAATAATATTCATTATATTACTTACTATACCTATATCGTCATTACCTATCACTCGTAGAGTAATAGCATATTGTGATATTCCCTTACCACTCCATCGTGCTTTTACTATTCGGTATCCGAAACGCGAACGTAGATCAGTAGCATTGGGGCAGTTTGTTCTATGAATTTTGATGCCACCATTTACTGTAACAAATCCAAAAACTTCATCACCATATATAGGATGACAACATTTTGCTAACGAAAAATCAATACCTTTTAGATTTTGGTCTATCACTAAAACATCATCATTTGTTTTAAGAATTTCGTCTGTTTTATTGTTAAAGGCATAGTTTTCGGCACTTTCAGCTTCTTTTGGCGGATTTAAGTTGTGAACATGGTTATATACCTTCTGATATTCTTCAATAACATTGTTAGGATCAAGTTTACCTACAGCTATCTGCTTATAGAAATCGGACACTTCTTTGAATCCTAATTTCTTTAACAGTTGCATCATAGTACCTTCCTCTATTTCTATTTTTTTATTTTTAAATCTTCTTTCTAATAATTCCTTGGCAAGTAGTCCTTCTTTAGCTTGTGTTTCTTTTATAGCTAAACGAATTTTTGCTTTAGCTCTTGATGATCTAACTATAGACAGCCATTCTTGTTTTGGTTTTTGGTTAGTACTTGTAAGAATCTCTACAGTATCTCCACTATGTAACTCTGTACGTAAGGATACATTCTTACTATTTATTTTACCTCCAACGCATTGATTCCCTATACGAGAATGAATGTGGTATGCAAAGTCAAGCACTGTAGAACCTTTAGGAAACTTTAAAAGATCTCCTTTTGGGGTGAAAACATAAATTTCATTTTCATATAAGTCGGATTTAAATTGATCCATTACCTCTAAGTTGTTTCCAGCTTCGAGAGCTGTACGTATAGAGGCTAACCAATCATCAAGTCCTCCTTCTGCTTTGATACCTTTATATCTCCAGTGAGCAGCTAATCCATGTTCGGCTATTTCATCCATACGTTCTGTACGTATCTGCACTTCTACCCACTTAGCTGCAGGTCCTAAAACTGTGATATGTAAACTTTCATATCCGTTAGATTTTGGTACAGAAAGCCAATCTCTTAGTCGCTTAGGATTAGGTTGATACATATCTGTAATGATAGAATATGTCTGCCAGCATTGCATTTTTTCTTTTTCTATAGGAGAATTAAGTATAATGCGTATAGCAAAAAGATCATAAATACCTTCAAAGTTACACTTTTGTTTTTTCATTTTTTGCCAAATAGAGTGTATTGACTTTGTTCTACCTTTTATATAAAAATGTAATCCGGCATCTAATAATTTCCTTTGAACAGGTTCTATAAAATTTTTTATATAAGCATCTCGTGCTTGTTTTGTAGCATTTAGTTTTTCTTTTATATAATAGTAAGCATCATGTTCAAGATATTTTAGGGAAAGGTCTTCCAATTCGCTTTTAAGCTGGTATAATCCTAATTTATGAGCTAATGGTGCATATAGATAGTTAGCCTCTTCTGCTACTTTATTTCGAGCTTCTATATTCGCAGTGTCTCTGATTTGTCGCATTAGGTTCACTCTATCTGCTATCATGATAAGTATAACCCGCATGTCTTCAGCAAATGAAAGCAATAGGTTGCGAAAGTTTTCACTCTCTATTATAGGTTTTTTAATATATAAATTTTGTATTTTGTTTAAGCCATGTATTATCTTTGCGACTCCTTCTCCATACTCTTTCTTTACATCTTCTATACTTGTGAAATTATCTTGTACACTATTATATAAAAGTATAGCTAAAACAGAGTCTCGTTTTAAACCAATATTCTTAGTTGCGATAAGTGTAGTTTGTAAAGCACATAAAATAGGATTAAGGTTAAACATATTACGTTTAACCTCATTATTGCTAATAGAATTATTTATATGCGTTTGAATTTTTTTCATATCTTGACTTGGGAAACTTTCTCCAAGTATTTCACGCAAATCCTTTAGTATTGATGCTACTTTAAGCTTTTCTTCCTCTGTAAAAGTGAATTTCTCTTCCATACTTATAGAATATATTCGTTTTCGCAAAGATACAAAATACTTGTCTTTTACATCTTTTTTTATACAAGCTTTAGCATATAAATAACAAAAATCACTTTTAGTTTGTTAATGTGGGTATATATAAAAACGCATTAATATAAACAAACGACAGTCATGGGTAGACAAAGCACAGCATAGGAAAAGGAAAATATACAAATTAAAAGTAGTTATTAAAAGAACAAAATATTAATATATATTACACATATATACTGCTCACCAATAGAAAAAATTATAATACATATTATAGTTGCTTTTTAAAGTAGATCTACCCTAAATAAAAAAGATATATTATTTTTTGGAAAACTGATATAAATATTATAACTTTGCAAAATCAAAACATTTAATTATTGTTTCCATTCGTTAGAAACAAAAATTATTCTTTAAATGTATTTCCTACACATAGTTTATTTATGTTAAGCAAAGAAGAATTATCGGACAAAGATGTCCAAGAATTGCAAAGTATTGCATTAGAAAATGGTGTGTCATTTAGTAAAAATGAGGATAAAGAGTCTCTTATATATGCAATATTAGATAAGGTTGCAGAAGAGATTGGCAATGCTCATCCTTTAGAATCAAAGCGAAAGAGAAATAGAATTACGCGAAAAGATACTGACCATGTTTATTCTGTTAAAGGTAAAGCTGGTGAAAATCTCGACTCAAAGAAGAGCACCCAAGCCTCATCTTCTGAGGCAGAAACGGAAGAAAAGCCAAATTCAGTAGAAGAGGTAGTTTCTCCTGTCGAGGCTCTTGCATCTATGCCAAAACATAGAGGACGTAAATCTAAGGCAGAAATAGAAACTATTACACGTGCAGAAGCTGCTTTGAAAGAACCGAAAGTTTCATCTAAAGAAGCATTTAATCCACAAGAAACATCAGTAGTAGTTACTGATTTACAAGAGGTAGAACAAACTTTACATAAGCATGAAAATCCTATGGAAGAGGATTCTAATACTGTAGAGAAAGTCGCTGATAATGAAGAGTGGACTGAAGAGGAGAATAGTCTGCTTGCTAAACTTCAAGAAAAGGTGCAGGCTCATAATAGTATGAATCAAGAGATGATTCCTGAAAGCTCTGTTAATGACAGTGTATGGGAAGGTGATCCTAATGATGGAACAGATTTTATAACTGTGTTAGATATTCCTATAGAAGATCAAGGGGCTATACCTAATTATGACATGTTCGACCAGCCTACAGCTCCTATAGCTTCTATTAATGATCCAATTATATCTCGTCCAGCAGCTATGCCTATAGTACAATACGAATTTAATGATATTGTAAAAGCAAATGGTGTTTTAGAAGTATTGTCAGATGGATATGGTTTTCTTCGTTCAAGTGATTATAATTACCTTTCATCTCCAGATGATGTATATATTTCTGCAAATCAAGTTAGGCAATATGGCTTAAAGACAGGAGATGTAGTAGAATGTCATGTTCGTCCTCCTCATGATGGAGAAAAATATTTTCCACTAACAAGTATTGATAAAATTAATGGTAGAAATCCTGCAGAAGTACGTGATAGAATACCTTTTGAGCACCTTACTCCATTATTTCCAAATGAGAAATTTAATTTAAATGGAAAGCCTAATGTGATGAATATATCGACACGTATAGTCGATTTGTTTTCACCTATTGGTAAAGGCCAACGTGCATTAATAGTAGCTCAACCTAAAACAGGTAAAACTATTCTTATGAAAGATATTGCTAATGCTATTGCTGCTAATCATCCTGAGGCTTATCTTATGATGTTGCTTATAGATGAGCGACCTGAAGAAGTTACCGATATGGCACGAACAGTCAATGCAGAAGTTATAGCTTCAACCTTTGACGAACCAGCTGAACGTCATGTAAAGATAGCAGGATTAGTATTAGAAAAGGCTAAGCGTATGGTAGAATGTGGACATGATGTTGTTATTTTCCTTGATTCTATAACGCGTCTTGCTCGTGCGTATAATACGGTAGCACCCGCTTCAGGTAAAGTTCTTACAGGTGGTGTTGATGCTAATGCTCTTCAAAAGCCTAAACGCTTTTTTGGTGCTGCACGTAATATAGAAGGTGGCGGCTCATTAACAATTATAGCAACGGCTTTAATTGATACTGGATCGAAAATGGATGAAGTTATCTTTGAAGAGTTTAAAGGCACAGGTAATATGGAGCTTCAGCTAGATCGTAGTCTTTCTAATAAGCGAATATTCCCTGCAGTTAATCTTGTTGCTTCTAGTACGCGTCGCGACGATTTGCTACAAGATAAGACTACTCTTGATAGAATGTGGATTCTACGAAAAAATATAGCAGATATGACAGCACTTGAAGCTATGAATTCTCTTAACAACTTAATGCGTCGCACAAAAGATAATGATGAGTTTTTACTATCAATGAATGGATAAGCTGTTTTTATTTATAAATTTTGATAGTATATTTGAAATCAATAATTGTAAAGAAATACTAAAGGAGATATTTTAAGAGCGTTTCAAAGAGTTTCTTTTCTTTTAGTAGTCTTATAAAATTTTTATTATTTTCTAAAAATAAAAGGGGGTATATCTATTATGATACACCCCTTTTTCATTTTATAAAAAGGTAGAAAATAATAATGAGTTAACTTATTACCTTTCTATTTTTGCTCAAAATTAACAAGGTCTGTAACTTTGAAATTATTAATATAAGCTATCTTTCCGGTTATATTTTCTTCTGCCATTTGTACAAATATATGTGCACTCTTTGCAAAAAGTTCTGGAGCTTTTGATGCATCGGCAATAATTAGCAAAGCCATAATTATCTCAGCTGTAATATCATAAAGACGACGTGCAAGTAAATCTTGTGCATCTTGACTTTCCATTTCTTTCACTTTGTTGATAGATGATTCATATTCTTCTACCATTTTCTCTATTCGCTTAGATAATGGTTGCATATCTTTAGATACTGGTTCAGCAAGCATTTCACGCATAATGCCTAAGTAAGTCCCATTCATAACATATCTATTTGCTGCAACAACTTGCAACTGGGTAGTGCCTTCATAAATAGAGAAAATACGTGCATCACGATATAAACGCTGACACTTATACTCCATAATAAAACCAGAACCACCATGTACAGATATGCTATCGTAGGTGTTTTGATTAACATATTCTGAGTTCATACCCTTTGCTATTGGAGTAAAAGCATCTGCCAAACGAGTATATTTCTTCATTTCTTGACGCTCCTCAGGTGATAGTTTCTCAAAGCGAGCAATATCTTCTAAAGCCTTATATAAATCCACATAACGTGCAGTTTGGTATAGTAGTGAGCGTCCAGCGTCCAGCTTTGCTTTCATTCTAGATAGCATATCATAAACAGGAGGCATATTTATTATTTTCTTACCAAACTGAGCACGTTCTTTAGCATAAGCTAAGGCTTCATTATAGGCTTCTTGACTAACACCTACAGATTGGGCAGCAATACCTAATCGAGCACCATTCATTAATGCCATGACATATTTTATCAAACCTAAACGTGTATTACCACATAATTCTGCTTTAGCATTTTTATAAACTAATTCACATGTAGGTGATCCATGTATACCCAATTTATTCTCTATATGGCGTACATCAACTCCACCATTACGCTTATCATAAATAAACATAGACAGACCACGTCCATCTTTAGTACCCTCTTCTGACCGTGCAAGTACAAGATGTATATCAGAATCACCATTCGTTATGAAACGTTTCACACCATTCAGGCGCCAACAATTCTCTTTCTCATCGAAGCTTGCCTTTAACATTACACGCTGAAGATCGGAACCAGCATCAGGCTCTGTTAAGTCCATAGACATTGTTTCACCTGCACAGATACGTGGTATATATTTCTGTCGCTGCTCTTCATTTCCAAATTCATATAAGGTATCAATACAACTCTGTAATGACCATATATTTTGAAATCCCCCATCACCTGCAGATATCATTTCCGACATCATTGAGAAAACTACATTAGGAAGATTTAATCCTCCATAACGACGCGGCATACTAACACCCCACAAACCTGCTTTACGGGTAGCTTCAAGATTTTCAAGAGTCTTGCTTGCATAATGCATACGATTATCAATAAGGTGCGGACCTTCTAAGTCTACCTCTTCAGAGTTAGGTGCAATTGTTTCACCTGCTATTTCGCCAGTAACATCAAGTATTCGCTTATAGTTTTCAATAGCATCTTCATAGCAAACAGGTGCTTCTTCGTACTTTTCTTTATCGGCATAGTTACGCTCTTTAAGCTCAACTATGCGCTTCATTAATGGATGATCGAGATGAAACTCAATCTCTGGATGTTCTGTATAGTAATTAGCCATAATTATATCTTTTCAAATTTTTTCTTTAAAATTGCTGACTTAAAATCTCTTTCTCAGGGACTTTAATTATTTTCTATTTTGTATTTTGCTTATAATACTTAATCATTTTAGGTACCACTTCTTCTATAGTACCATTTATAACATAATCAGCAATCTGATTAATAGGTGCATCAGGATCACTATTTATAGAAATGATAATACCCGATTCCTGCATACCTGCTATATGTTGTATCTGACCAGAAATACCACAAGCTATATAAACCTTAGGGTGAACAGTAATACCAGTTTGACCTATTTGACGATCATTATCTATCCAGCCTGCATCTACTGCTGCCCTACTAGCACCTACTTCGCCATGTAGCTCCTTTGCTAATTGGAATAATAACTCAAAATTATCTTTAGAACCTACGCCATAGCCTCCAGCAACAACTATGGCAGATCCTTTTAAGTTATGCTTAGCTGCTTCCACATGACGTTCTAACACCTTTACGGCATAACTCAACTTACTAACATACTTGTTTACATCAGGATAGACCACCTCATTTTTTGCCTTACCATTATAAATAGCTTTCTGCATTACTCCAGAACGTACTGTAGCCATTTGAGGACGATGCTTAGGATTAACTATCGTAGCTACAATATTTCCTCCAAAAGCTGGACGTATCTGATATAATATCTTATCATAGTGTTTACCTTCTTTCTTATCATCATATGGGCCTATCTCTAACTGAGTACAGTCGGCAGTTAACCCACTTGTTAGTGAAG
This sequence comes from Prevotella amnii CRIS 21A-A, assembly GCF_000177355.1. Lineage (NCBI taxonomy): Bacteria > Pseudomonadati > Bacteroidota > Bacteroidia > Bacteroidales > Prevotellaceae > Prevotella > Prevotella amnii. The sequence continues at coordinate 32,065 of NZ_ADFQ01000031.1, read as the reverse complement.
ATGATACACGTGGTCCAAGGTCTCGCCCAATAACAGTTGCCCCCATTAAGCATATCTGTGGAGATTCTTCTTTAAAGATATTAACCAAAATATCTGTATGAGGTGCAGATGTATAGGGAAACAAATGCTCATCATCAAACACAAATAACTTGTCTATACCATAAGGAAGCACTTGAGATTCTACTTTACCTTTTATACCAGAGCCTGCTACAATAGCATGTAATTCTACTTGAAGTTCGTTAGCAAGTTTTCTTCCCTTAGTTAATAATTCTAGTGAAACTTCCTGTACTGTAGTACCTTCAAGCTCACAATATACAAAAACATTATTCATTACTTTGCCTTATTTTAGCCTATAATCTTTTCTTCTAATAACTCTTTCATGAATCCTTCTATATCTTCATCTGAGCTACTAAGCGTTTTACTCTCTTTTGCTTGAAACACAATATTCTGCACAGCTTTTACCATAGTAGGTGAACCAGCTAAACCACATTGAGCCTCATCACCATTAACATCTGCCACAGACCACTGATTAAGTGTTAAATAAGGACGCTCATCATAAAGATATTGCCACGTCTCTTTACCTGTACGCTCCATAGGACAAGTAGCATACTTATATTTCATTATACGCTTAACATTACAAGGACGAGCTGGTGCTGCAGAACCATTTACTGTGATAAGTACAGGTAAAGGAGCTTCTACCACTTCTACCCCACCATCAATATGACGACGAATAATAGCCTTTCCGTTTTCTATTTTAACTATCTCTTCTGCATATGTTACTTGATTTAATCCTAATTTTTGAGCTACTTGAGGTCCTACCTGTGCAGTATCACCATCTATAGCCTGACGTCCACCAATGACAATATCAACATTTCCTATTTTTTTTATTGCCATAGATAAAGCATAAGAAGTAGCTAAAGAGTCGGCACCCGCAAACTTGCGGTCGGTAAGCAGCCAACCTGTGTCTGCTCCTCTATAAAGACTTTGACGAATAATTTCACCAGCACGTGGAGGCCCCATTGTTAATACACCTACCGTAGAATCAGGATTTTGTTCTTTTAACCTTAATGCTTGTTCTAAAGCATTTAAGTCTTCTGGATTAAAAATAGCAGGAAGAGCTGCTCGATTAACTGTACCTGCCGCTGTCATTGCGTCCTTTCCCACATTACGTGTATCTGGCACTTGTTTAGCAAGTACTACAATTTTTAAACTCATAGTTATATATTATTTGTTTTATATATGATATTTAGTTTACGAGTATGTTATGGCAAAAGTAAGATTTTTCTGCTATAATAGAAAACTTTTACCCTCTTTTTCTACAAATACATCACACTTATATATACTTCAAATAGATATTATGCTAAATAAAAAATAAAAAAGATATAAAATCAAAGTATAAAATAGCTTTCTTAATTACTTTTCTTACCTTTGCAAGGTATATTAATAATTAAAAGAATGAAAAAAATATTTTCCTTATGCGCATTAGCTGCAAGTGTTATAGTAATATCTTCATGCAACAAACATGAAACTTATGCTGATCAATTAGATCGCGAGAATAATGCTATAAATTCTTATATTATAAAAAATAAAATAAATGTAATAAGCCAAGAGCAATTTGCTAGCCAGAATAACACTACAGACACTATAAAAAATCAATATGTTTTGTTTCCTAATAGCGGTGTTTATATGCAGATTAGGGAAAAAGGTACAGGCGATTTTATAAAAAGTGGAGAGACTGCACGCATACTTATACGATTTTCGGAATATAATATATTAACAGGCACTATACAATTATCAAACAATACATTGCTATGGAGTAGTGTTGTAGATAAAATCTCTTTAACCAACTTTAAAGGTACGTACACAGCTTCTTTTAATAATGCTTCAAGTCTTATGGCTACTGTTTATGGCAGCACGTCAGTACCAAGCGGCTGGTTAGTGCCTATACCTTATTTAAAGATTGGAAGATTAATCCATTCAAGCTCTAAGTTAGCCCATGTTAGGCTTATAGTCCCATCACAGCAAGGTCAAGCAAATGCCACTCATGATGTTTATCCTTGTATGTATGATATAACTTTCCAAAGAGGATTAGAATAAGAAATATTTAAGTATAAAAAACTATTATGACTTTAATAAAATCAATTTCAGGTATCCGTGGCACTATAGGAGGTCATGTTGGCGATACCTTAAACCCTTTAGACATAGTAAAGTTTACTACAGCTTATACCACTTTTATTGGTCGTAAACACCCAAATAAAAAGCTAAAGATAGTTGTAGGTCGTGATGCTCGCATATCAGGCAAGATGGTAAAAAACATTGTATGTGGCACTTTAATGGGTATGGGAGCTGATGTAATTAATATAGGCTTAGCTACTACCCCAACAACAGAATTGGCTGTTCGTATGTCGGAGGCTGATGGAGGTATTATAATTACAGCATCACATAATCCTCGTCAATGGAATGCTTTGAAATTATTAAATAATGAGGGGGAATTTCTTACAGCTAAAGAGGGTGCTGAAGTATTAAGTATTGCAGAATCTGAAGATTTCGACTATGCTGGTGTTGATGCCTTAGGATCTTATCGTGATGATGATACTTTCGATGAACGACACGTTGAGGCTGTATTAGACCTCAATTTAGTAGATGTTGATGCTATAAAGAAGAGTAAGTTTAGAGTTGTAGTAGACTCAATAAACTCTGTAGGTGGTGTGATTTTACCTCAGCTACTTGATAGATTAGGCGTCGATTACACTTTTATTAATGGCAAAGCTAATGGCGACTTTGCACACAATCCTGAGCCAATAGAGAAAAATCTCACCAGCATAATGAATGAATTATCAAAAGGAGGTTATGATCTTGGAATAGTGGTAGACCCTGATGTTGACCGTTTAGCTTTCATTCAGGAAGATGGTAAGATGTTTGGTGAAGAATATACTCTTGTAGCTGTAGCCGATTACATTCTCGATAATACGAAAGGCAACACTGTAAGTAATTTAAGTTCTACACGTGCTTTACGCGATGTTACTGAAAAACATGGTGGTAAATATTATCCTTCTGCCGTAGGAGAAGTAAATGTTACTACTAAAATGAAGGAGGTAAATGCTGTTATAGGTGGAGAAGGAAATGGTGGAGTAATATACCCAGAGTCTCACTATGGGCGTGATGCTCTTGTAGGTATAGCCTTATTCTTAACATTATTAGCTCAAAAAGGTATGAAAGTGAGTGAACTACGTGATACTTATCCAAAATACTTTATGGCAAAGAATCGTATAGATCTTACTAAAGGTACTGATATAGATGCTATCCTTAATAAGATAAAAGAGCTTTATTGTAATAATACAGATGTAGCTATTACTGATATTGACGGCATAAAGCTCGATTTCCCTGAATCGTGGGTACATCTTAGAAAATCTAACACGGAACCTATCATACGTGTTTATAGCGAAGCAAAAACTATGGAAGAAGCTGATGATTTAGGTAAAAAGCTCATGCAAGTAGTATATGATATGGAAAAATAAAATTAGAAAAGCACCATTTCATATACGATATAAGCATACATATATATTATAATATGGCAGAAATTAAGTCTCGGAAAAGACACCGACTTAATTTCTGCTTAACTTTATATCTTACTCTTTAGGCATATTATCATTGCGTTTTATAGCAAAACGTACTTTCTCGCCTTCTTCTTTACGCTCTTTATAAAGCTTAGGTAAAGGATTAGCAAAAGGTTCATCATAATTAGAACGATTACGATAAATATCAATAGCTGTATAAATAGCATTTCGAAAAGCATCTATTTTTACTATATTTTTACCTGCTTGCGACAAATTATTAGGCATATCAGGAGCTGTACGTATTAAAGATAATCCTGCTGTATAGTTTATTCCATTAGTAGCAGGAATAATATGAAAAGGTGTAAATGCTTGTTCGTAATACATTGCAAGAATACCATCAAACTGTTCATAATCACCATTGCCAAAGAAAGTATCAGAAGGATAAGCTCCAAAAGCTTGTATCCCATTACTTGCTAACTCTTCTATGGCTGGCTGTATAATATCTACTTCTTCTGAACCTAATAATCCGCTATCTCCTGCTTTAGGATTTACTCCCAGCAAGGCTATTCGAGGACATGATACACGAAAGTCGCGTTTTAGACAGTTATGAAGAAGAGTGGCTTGCTTTACGATAACATTCTTTGTCAAACATTCGCATACGTCCTTTAAAGGTAAGTTGCGTGTAGCTAAAGCTATACGCAAGCCTTCATTTACTAATATAGTCAAACCTTCTGTCATTATACCAAGATGATCGTTTATATAACGACTTTGCCCGCTAAAATGAAATTTATAATTATTATCTAACGGACATGTTACAAGAACATCAAACAGACCTTTTTTATAATCTTCTAAAGCACGATCTATTGCTACTAAGCCTGCATTACCCGATTCTTCAGATGCTTCTCCAAGGTCTACTTTTACCTCCTCTTCTAATATTGGTAATAGATTAACTTTGTTTTCTGCCATTTCTGTGGCATCATTAATGATAGTAAAATTAGCCTCTATATTTAAAGCATTGCGGTGATAAGTAGCTACTTTGGGCGATCCATAAACAATGGGCGTACAAAGGTCTAACATGCCTGGTTCTGCAAAAGTTTTAAAAATAAGTTCATAACCAGTCCCATTAGTATCACCATGGGTTATCGCAACGCGTAGTTTTTTGTTATTTTCCATTCTGTAATATGAGTTGGTAAGTGTTTAATATGTTTTTTATCATAAGAATTTTCAGTGTAACGTATATAAGGCAGCTTCCAGTCGACGCATACGATTACGTTTTTCTTTTTCTGGAGCAAAAAGGAAAGCCTCTACTGCTAAACATTTATCTTGCTTTCTGACCTTTGGTAATAAGTAAGTAACAAAACTTCCTCCCATTGCATCTTTCTTCATCTGCCATGTTCCTCGTATTGTTATGTTACCTGTATGTTTGCTTATAGTTTTACTTGATATATTAGCAAGGGCAAGATAATCACCTTTCTGAGTTCCTTGAATGTTTTGTTGCATAACACTATCATGCTGTGCTTGAAACTTTTTTTCATTAATATAATAAAGACAAATATTCATCATTCCTTCTGAAGCATTATTAGATAACCACAAAAAGTCTTTTCCCACTTTGCTTTCTGTGAGCTCTGTTGGTAAACTTATTTGTTTCCTAAAAAGTTTCAGTACTAATGCTTCCGCCTTATTATTAGGTTTTTGAATGAGATTTTGTTGCTCTCGCATAATCTCTTTTTGAAGAATTTTTATGAGAACTTCTGGCATTATTCTTTTTAATACAGCCTCATCTTCTGCTTTAATATAAATAACTAATTGGTTGTCTACGAACTCATTATCTTTTTCTATTAAGCAGATTGAAGGTATACCTTTTTTAGTTATCTTCTTTATCTGTACTACTACTATTGTACGAAAGTTATTATTACTCACAGATAATTTTTTAGCTTTTATTACATCTACCATGGGTTCAGCCTGGAGCAATCCCGGTGTAGGCACAGATAGGGCATTATATACAATATTATTCACATCGCCCACAACTAATACCTCATATGGTTTACCTACACTTTTAGGTCTACTTGCTATATCTTTACACCCTAAAAAAGCAAATAATATAATGGGGAGTAGACAAAAGTAATAAATATTTTTATACATTTTCTTTCTTCTTTGCCGTAGAAAGCAGACCACATGCTGCAAAAATATCCTGTCCTCTGCTGGCACGAATAGTTGTAAAAACACCATGCCTTGTTAAGTAATCACGAAAATGTTCCATTGTAGAAATATCAGACCCCTTTAAAGGAACATTTGGTATTTGATGAAACCTAATGAGATTAACCCTGCACTCTAATCCTTTTACAAGATTTATTATAGCTTTAGCATGTTCTAAACTATCATTCTTCCCACCAAAAACAATATATTCAAAAGACAATCTACGCTGGTGCGAAAAATCATAATTATGTAAAAGATTTATTACCTCTTTTATGCTCATAGCTCGCTCTGCAGGCATCAACTCCTTTCGCTGTTCCTCTAAAGGAGAATGCATGCTTATAGCTACCTGACACTGGCTCTCGTCTAAGAATCTTTTTAATTTGTTTTTTACTCCTACACTACTTACCGTTATACGTTTAGGCGACCATGCATATGCATACTCTGCTGTCATAATCTCAGTAGTACGTAACACATTGTCTATATTGTTCATAGGCTCACCTTGACCCATGAAAACTATATTTGTTAGCTTTTCTCGCTCAGGTAATGAATAAATTTGATTAAGAATATCTGTTACCGATAAGTTTCCTTCAAATCCTTGCTTCCCAGTTTGACAAAATAAGCAATTCATTTTACAACCTACTTGTGATGAAACACATAGCGTAGCACGGTCGTTATCAGGGATATAAACTGTCTCTACAAATTTATCTTCTTCCGTAGGGAAAAGATATTTTATTGTACCATCTTTTGAGTATTGTGCATCTATGGGAGCTTTACAGCCAATAGTATATACCTTTGAAAGCTTCTCACGATTAGCTTTCGATATGTTAGTCATCTCATCAATACTCTTAATATGCTTTATATATAGCCATTCTGCTATTTGTTTACCCGCAAAGGCAGGTAAACCAAGATCTTTAGCTATTTGCTTTAGCTCAAAAAGAGTCTTACCCAATAAGGGAAGTTTTTCTATAATTGTCTTGTTCATCTTTGCAAAGTTAATAAAAAGACATGAAAAGATTAATAGTTTTATATTTTTATATCTTATTAGTCTGCTAAAACTGTTTAAAAGATTGTAATTCAATGAGCTATAAAAGAAAGGTGTATCCGACAAAATAGTTTCTTTACTATAATATATGACAATATGTTTTATACGCTATAACTTATATGCTTTAAAGTACTAAATGTAGGGAAATATAAAAGCACATGCTTATCAAAAGTTATTAATTATAAAACTTTATACATATTGTTCTAAAATATTTAAAGGGAAACGGTATTTTCAAAACATATTAATATAACTTTTATATAATAATAAGTATGCTTAAAACTATAAAAACATAATCTTTATAGAAGAAAAATAGCTTATTTTTGATAGATTTTTAATCTATTTTATATTCAAAAATAATCTATTTTTATTTATAATACCTATTCTTTTCATTGCAAATATATATGTTATTCCGCAATAAAATATAAACATTTTACTCTTTTTCAATATATACACAAAGAAAGAAATGCTAACAGTTTGCAAATTATTGTCTTTTTTGTTCATATCTAACTTATAATTTGAAGAATTTATGTACATTTGCATATAATCTATATATTAATATAACTAAAGCATATCAATGAAAATATCATTTCTTATAACAGCTGTTTTTAGTGTTACTTGCCCTAACATCATGGCTAATAATATATCTATCAATAAAGATAAAATACTTGTAAATACTTGCGTAAAAGATGCTATTACTTATGTTTGTCAACGTCCAAAAGAAGCTGATAGGCTTTTTAAATCGGACGTTGTAGATAAGGAAATAAGACGTATATTAAAAATGCTAAAGAATAGAAAATTAGCATGGATGTTTGAAAATTGCTTTCCTAACACTTTAGATACTACTGTTCATTTTACAACTGACATTAATGGCAATCCTGATACTTTTGTATATACAGGAGATATACCTGCTATGTGGTTACGAGACTCCAGTGCACAAGTATGGCCTTATCTACAATTTGCAAATAAAGATAAACGAATAAAGGATATGATAAAAGGGCTCATTCTTCGCCAGTTTAAATGTATTAATATAGACCCTTATGCTAATGGTTTTAACAAAACACCTGATCCTAAAGGCAAGTGGATGAGCGATGGTACAATAATGAAACCCGAGCTGCACGAGCGTAAATATGAAATAGACTCTCTTTGCTACCCTATTCGTTTAGCATATGAATATTGGAAAATAACTGGCGATGCAAGTATTTTTGATAAAGAATGGCTAAAAGCTATTGATAACATACTCATGGTTTTTCATGAGCAACAGAAAAAAAACGGAAGAGGGTCCTATTCTTTTCTACGTGTTACCGATCGTGCATACGACACATTAAGTAACGCCGGATGGGGGTCGCCCGTAAAGCCTGTCGGGCTTATAGCTTCGGCTTTTCGCCCATCAGATGATGCTACTACGTTTCAGTTTCTTATCCCTTCTAACTTTATGGCTGTATCTTCATTAAAAAAAGCTACAGAAATTCTTTCTAAAGTAAATAAAAATTCAACTATAGCTTCTGAATGTATTAACTTAGCCACTGAGGTTAGTAACGCACTAAAAAAATATGCTATTTATAATCATCCCAAATATGGTAAGATATATGCCTTTGAGGTAGATGGGTTTGGAAATCATCTTCTCATGGACGATGCTAATGTCCCAAGTTTGCTATCAATGCCTTATCTTGGAGATGTAGATATTAAGGATCCTATCTATCAAAATACCCGTCGCTTCATATTAAGTGAAGACAATCCTTTCTTTCATCATGGCAAAGCTGGTGAAGGCATTGGCAGTCCGCACATAGGGAATGATATGATTTGGCCAATATCTATTATGATGCGAGCTTTTACTTCGACAAGTGATGAAGAAATAAAACGATGTATTATTATGCTTATGAATACCGATGCTAATACTGGTTTTATACATGAATCGTTTTATATGAATGATGCAAACAATTTTACACGACCATGGTTTGCTTGGCAAAATACACTTTTTGGGGAGTTAATTCTAAAGATAATTAGCGAGGGTAAAGTTGATCTTTTAAACAGTTTATAATAATTTATTTAATAGATACTTATAATATTGTTTATCTTTAAAGTTAAAACTCATAAGATTAAAAAAGATTTATATATTTGTTTATATCAATCAATATAATTATCTTTGCAATTAAATGATATTCCTTCATTCTATTATAAATAGCCAATCACAAGATGAAGCATAAATATATTTTTTTACTTTTATTACTTTTTCCTATTCTTACTTTTTCCCAAGGCATAGTTATTGGAAATTATACTTTTAAAAATAATGCTAAGTTTCATGGAGAGATGTTTCGTGGTAAGCCATGGGGAAAGGGTAAAACAATTTATCCAGATGGAAGTATTTATGAGGGAGTATATGCTAAAGGTGTACGTGAGGGTATTGGCACACTTACTAAACCTAATGGAGAGAAATATGAGGGTAACTGGTTTCAAGATCAGCAATTAGGCTATGGTAGGTATACTTATTCTAATGGTAATATTTACGAAGGATTATGGTTTAAAAATCAACAACATGGCATCGGTACTATGTATTATTATAATAAAGATAAATATGTAGGTAGCTGGAAAAATGGCAAAAGATGTGGTGAAGGAAAATATATATTTGCAGATGGATCATATTATGATGGCTCATGGGAAAATGACATGAAAAATGGTCATGGACAGTTTGTCTGGAGAGACAAGTCTTCTTATACAGGCAATTGGGTAAACAATGTAAAAGAAGGTCGTGGTATCTTTATTTATTCTAATGGTGATGATTATTCAGGAGGATGGTCAAAAGATCTACAAAACGGTAGAGGTACTTATCATTTTCGCAACCGTGATGTTTACCAAGGCGATTATGTTAATGGGCAGCGTACTGGAACAGGTCTGTTACGTTATAGGAATGGTGATGAATATTATGGCCATTTTGTAGATGGAGAAAAAAGTGGTTCAGGTATGATGAAATGGCATAACGGTGATATTTATACAGGAGAATGGAAAAACGATAAGCAAAATGGTAAAGGCAAGCTAATTAAGCATAATCAAGATATATATGAAGGATCTTTTTCCGATGGTATGCTTAATGGTAACGTATCTGTTAGCTATGCTGATGGTTCTGTTTTTAGAGGTATTTATAAAAACAATAAGCGTAATGGCGATTTTATAGAATATGATAAAAACGGACAAATAAAAGCAACAGGTACTTATAATAACGGAGTAAGACACCAAAATAAATAACATTAAAACTTCTATTTTATGGAAAAGCAAACAAACCAAACTACTACTTCAAAACCAAAAGTTATGAAGAAAAATATAGTAAAACACATAGGAATAGTAGAGCATGACCCTTTCTTGAAAGAGTATGAGACTATTATTTCTAATAGGCATAACTTTATTTTAAATAAGAAAGAGGAGTTAACTAAATTTACCAATAATTCTTTATCTGACTTTGCCAGTGGCTATAAGTACTTTGGTTTGCACAAAACCGATTCAGAATGGATATTTCGGGACTGGGCTCCAAATGCTAAAGCGATCTATCTTATTGGTGATTTTAATAATTGGAAAAAATCATCTAAATATAAAGTAAAACGTATTAAGGGTACTAACAACTGGGAACTTAAGCTACCTTTAACAGCATTAAAACATGGACAGCTATATAAGCTCATTATAGAATGGGACGGTGGCGAAGGAGAACGTATTCCTGCATGGGCACAACGTGTAGTGCAAGATGAGAACACACACATTTTTTCAGCGCAGGTGTGGGATCCTGAAACTACATACAAATGGAAGAAAAAGGTATTTACACCCAAAACCTCACCCCTACTTATCTATGAATGTCATATAGGTATGGCGCAAGAAAAAGAAGGTGTAGGCTCGTATAATGAGTTTAGAGAAAATATTCTTCCACGCATTGTAGAAGACGGTTATAATGCAATCCAAATAATGGCTATACAAGAACATCCTTATTATGGCAGTTTTGGTTATCATGTGAGCTCATTTTTTGCACCAAGTTCGCGCTTTGGAACTCCTGAAGAATTGAAGCAGCTTATTGATGAGGCTCATAGAAAAGGTATAGCTGTTATAATGGACATTGTTCATTCGCATGCTGTAAAAAACGAGATAGAAGGTTTAGGCAATTATGCTGGTGATCCGAATCAGTTCTTTTATACAGGCGATCGTCATGAACACCCAGCTTGGGATTCTCTTTGCTTTGATTATGGTAAAAACGAAGTTATTCATTTCTTGCTTTCTAACTGTAAATACTGGTTAGAGGAGTATCATTTCGATGGATTTCGCTTTGATGGCGTTACCTCTATGCTTTATTATAGTCATGGCTTAGGTGAGGCCTTTACAAATTATAGTAACTATTTTAATGGTCATCAAGATGATAATGCCATTTGTTATCTAACACTTGCTAACTTACTTATTCATGAGGTAAATAAAAAAGCAATAACAATAGCAGAAGAGGTCTCTGGTATGCCTGGATTAGCAGCTAAAGTAAAAGATGGTGGTTATGGGTTTGATTATCGTATGGCAATGAATATTCCCGATTACTGGATAAAGACTATAAAGGAATTACCTGATGAAAAATGGAAACCTTCATCTATCTTTTGGGAAATTAAAAACAGACGTATAGATGAAAAGGTTATCTCTTATTGCGAATCGCATGATCAGGCTTTAGTTGGAGATAAAACGATTATCTTCCGTCTTATAGATGCTGACATGTATTGGCATTTTAAAATAGGAGATGAAAACGAAGTAGCACACCGCGGTATAGCTTTACATAAAATGATTCGTTTAGCTACAATAGCAGCTATAAATGGCGGCTATTTAAACTTTATGGGCAATGAATTTGGTCATCCAGAATGGATAGATTTCCCACGCGAAGGAAATAATTGGAGCTATAAGTATGCACGACGCCAATGGAGCTTAGTAGATAATAAAGATCTTAACTATAAATATTTAGGCGATTTTGATAAGAAAATGCTTGAAGTTGTTAAGAGTGAAAAGAAGCTAATAGATAGCACTGTGAATGAAATCTGGCATAATGATGAAGATCAAATACTTGCTTTTATGCGTGGCGAGCTACTATTTGTTTTTAATTTTTCACCTAATAAATCATTTACAGATTATGGGTTTTTAGTTCCTGAAGGATCTTACAATGTTGTTTTAAACACAGATAATAAGGATTTTGGAGGATTTGGATTAACAGATGATAGCATAGAGCATTTTACAATAGAAGATCCTCTTTATAAAAAAGATAAAAAAGGTTGGGTGAAACTATATCTGCCTGCTCGTAGTGCAGTAGTTTTAAGAAAGAAATAATTAATATATATTAATGGAAAGTAAGTTATTGCGCTTTATTAGTGCTGTGTTTTTTTGCTCATTTAGTTTCTGTTTCTTGTTCTTTTATCAAGTAGATGTAATGACGGTAACACAGCATATTGCTTCGCATGGTAAAACTTTTTATAATCCAATAGTAGGTGCTATCTTAATAACAGTTATTCTACAACTGCTACAAAATAGTATTGATGTTTTTGTAAAAATACCAAACAGAGTATTCGCTTTAACTTACTTCCCTCCTATCGTTTTACTATCTCTTATAAGTAGTATTCGATCAGATGTAGAATATAATAATTTCGCTATTAGTCAATGGTGGTGGATATTATTGATATTGTTTCCTATATATATTTTTATAGTTTTCTTTGTTAAACGTTACGAACCGTATGCACTGCAACAGCGCAACATAGGGGTGTTTTCACAAAGTATGTGGAGAAATCTATTTATTTTGTTTCTTTTATTTTTTTTTGTTGGTTATTTTTCAAATAATGATCCTTATTTCCATAAACGAGCAAAAATAGAACATTTAATAGACCAACGTCAATATACTAAAGCTTTATCTGTGGTAAAGACCTTATCACATACAGACTCTGTAATATCTATGCTTACAATATATGCTGCTGCTCGTAGCAATAAGCTTACAAACCACTTGTTTAGCTACCCTTTAGTGGGTAGTAGCCATGTCATGCGTCCTCTTTATGTGCATTCTTATTTACAGCCAGATAGTATAATATTAAAAAACACACGATTGTCTGCTAATTATCAGCTAATGGGTTTTTTATTAGACCGTAATCTCTCTCAATTTATCCGCTATCTCCCACAGTATTATCCTTCAAAAAGTGTTTTACCTCGCTACTATAAGGAAGCTGTACGTATTTATTCATTACATTTAAAAGATAGTATTCCTTCCCCGCCATATCCTCATGATAGCTATTACCAATATTATTTTAATAAATAATATTGGCTTATTTATATAACAGCTCTAATCTAAAAGAATAAGTGTTTTAAAGAAAAACAAGATGCCTTAGATAATATACTGTGTTTTATGTTGTTTCATGCGTTTTTTCTAAGTACTTTATTCTTAAAACTTTGGTTGATATATTAGTATATCTTACTCTATTGTCTGTACGTAGACCTACTAACCAAAGTGGTTTTCCAGTGGTATCGGTAAGTAGAAGTTGATCAGATTTCTCAAAACGATTTCTTTTCATATTAGTAAGATAGTCACTAATCAATTTTGATTTATCCATTCCAAAAGGCATAAACCTATCTCCTTGTGTTATATTTCGCAAAACAAGGGGGAAAGTTATGTTATCAGCATCTATATATACAGTACAAGGCTCTTTACTAAGATCTGTTTTTTTTATGGTTTTATTATCTATATATGTAATTTGTATAGAGCGATTTTTATCAATTATATATAATCCTGTTTCCGGTAATAGCTTATTTATATCTGCATGTAATTCTTTTTTACGTACAATAAGAGAAAAAGAATCTAAAGTTATTTCATATTTTTCACTTTGCCAAAGATTTCCTACCATATTCTTCTTAAAATCGGAAATAGAGCTTATTTGCTCAGAGTTGAAACCTAATGGCGAAAGTAGTTCAAATAAAAAATATTTTTTTGATGGGAATTCAGTAATCACTTTTAAAGGTATGGACAAAGAGCCATATGTGTAAAGTTTGCTGTGTGAGATGCCAAACTTATCAAAATAACGCAAAAGAGCATCATCGGCTACCGTTCCAGCTTCTGAGAGATATTGTGCTGTTTGTGCAATAGATGCTTGTACAGAAGGATTAATTTCTTTTAATAACGGTATCACCAGAAGACGTAATTTATTACGTACTACATTAGATACAAGATTACTACTATCAGTAACATAGTGTTCACCTTCGCCAATGATAAATGTTTCTATATCTTTACGTGTACAGCTAAGTAACGGTCTTATTACATTTCCGTTACGAGGTGCTATTCCTGTTAACCCATGTATACCCGTTCCACGAGTAAGATTAAGCAAAATAGTTTCTACAGAATCTTCTTGATGATGTCCAACACAGACGCCTTCTGCATTAATACTCTTTCGTAATTGTTCGAAATAAGTATAACGAAGTTCACGCGCAGCCATCTCAATACTTATTTTTCTAAGAGAAGCATATTCTGTTGTATCGAAATGAATGCGCTTTAGTGGGATATCATGTCTATTACATAAATCAATACAAAACTGTTCGTCACGATAGCTTTCCTCACCACGAAGTTTGAAATTACAATGAACAGCATTTATTTTATAACCTAATTGGTGTAATATCAGTAATAGAGATACACTATCAGCTCCTCCTGAAAGAGCTACCAAATAACATTTTTCTTTATTTAATAGCTGATATTTGGCTATAAATTTCTTAACTTTATTCAACATATAATACTAATCCTTTAAGATATTCTCCTTCTGGATGATATATATTGATAGGATGGTCAGCTGGCTGATGAAGCTGATGTAGAATACGCACCTTACGCCCTGCTTGTGCAGCTGCAGTAAAAACAGCTTGACGGAAATAATCTTTAGTTACTGCTTGAGAACAGCTAAAAGTAAAAAGTATACCTTTCTTTTTTATTTTTTCAAATCCTTTTAGATTTAAACGGGTATAACCACGCAAAGCATTTTTTAAAGCATTTCTATGTTTAGCAAAAGCTGGTGGGTCTAATATAATTAAATCATACTTATCGTCATGTTCATCTAAATATTTGAAGGCATCTTCACAAAAGGCAGCATGACGCTTATCTTTAGGGAAATTTAGTTCTATATTTTTATTAGTTAACTCTATAGCCTTAGCTGAACTATCAACAGAGTGTACTTCCTTTGCCCCTCCTCTCATCGCATACACCGAAAACCCACCTGTATAACAGAACATGTTTAAGACGCTACGATCTTTAGAATAAAATTCTAATAACTTGCGATTCTCACGCTGATCTATAAAAAAGCCAGTTTTCTGTCCTTTTATCCAATCAATATGAAAAAGTAATCCATTTTCTATTGCTATATTATTATCTGTATAACCATAAATAAATCCATCTTCCTGACCCAAATTAGCCTTGTAAGGTAGAGTTGTTTCACTTTTATAGTAAACACTATTTAGGTTATCTCCCATAATGTTAATTAAAGCATTAGTAATAAGATGGCGATCTACATGCATTCCTACAGAGTGAGCTTGCATAACTGCTGTATTACCATATATGTCAATGATTAATCCAGGAAGATTATCCCCTTCGCCGTGGACAAGACGAAAAGTAGTATTATTATTTTTTGATATGCTTTTTGGGGTAGTTTTATTTATTACTCCTATAGCCTTGCGTGCTTCAAAAGCCGAAAATAATCTATTTTCATAAAAAGATTCATCAATGTAGACTTCTTCGAAAGACAGAACACGTATAGCTATGGATCCTACCTGATAATGTCCTATAGCTATGAATTTGCCTTGATTATTTAACACGCAAACTACCTCTCCTTCTTTTATTTCTTCTTCCATCGTTTTTATAGCTCCTGAAAAAATCCAAGGATGGAAGCGAAGAAGACTATCCTCCTTACCTTTTTTTAAGTAAACCTTTTTATACATACTTATTTTTAGTTTGCTCTTATTATTTTTTATCTTCTAACTTTTCTTTTTGTAAGTCAGAACATATTATATCATTTTTTATAAGATTGTAATCACCTGTTTGCTTTAGCTCTTTTATTCTTTCATAAAGATTAATGCAAGCCCATGCATCTATTGATGCATATTGTTTTTGCTTATCAGTTAGCTCGATATTCTCCCAATTGGTTAATTGTTCACGCTTTACTATCTTTTTCCCAAATATGTTAGCATATATCTTTTGCAAACTTAAATCATTTATTCCAATATCTTTCACACAATCTTGTAAATCAATAAAATAGCCAGGATTAAAACTTATCCTTTTGTGTAGCATATGAAAATCATCATGTAAAGATATGCCTACCTTAGGAATAGTAATATCTTCTAACAAACTAATAATGCTATTAGTCATGCCTATAATATTCAATCGAAAAAGAAAGCATTCTTTATGAGTAGATACTTGTAACAAAGCAACCTTATGACTTCTACCTTTTTTAAATGATGGACGAGTCTCGGTATCAATACCAAGAATCTTTTTTTTGTAGTAGATAGTTTACTGCGACAGAAGCAGCATCAGCTGTTTCTATAACTTGTATTTTACCAGGAAATATAACCCGTGGAAGGTTGTTTATTTTTTTCTTATCAAAATTACTATAAATTATAGATCTCATTTTTATACGCTTTCTGTGTGCAAATTTAAAAAAAAACTACGAGAACATAGATGTATATGGCTCTAAATTATTAATTTTGCAAGGATAAAATATAGAAAATGGAATGGTAAGAAAGAAGACAGAACGTACATCAAAGACTTTTATAGAAGCTTTAGGGGTAAAGAGTATTTTTAACGATAAAACAGGGCTTATAATAGGATTGTTGCTTGTTTTACTAGCCATTTATATTTGTTTTGCATTCTTCAGCTATTTTTCTACAGGTCAGGCAGATCAAAGCCTTGTAACAGATCTTCGTCCAGGAGAGCTAAAAAATACAGGACAAGAGTTTCAAAACATTTGTGGATCCTTAGGCGCAATGATATCTTACTTTTTCATATCAAGGTGCTTTGGTATACCTGCTTTCTTTATACCCGCATTTATAACCTTATGTGGCGTAAAAATGATAGGAGCATATAAAAACGTAAATCTTTGGAAATGGTTTTTAGGTATGGCTCTTTGCATGATTTGGTTATCTATTACTTTTGCCAAATTTCTTACGCCATTAATGAATAATCAGATATTTAACCCAGGAGGTGATCATGGAGCTTATAGTGTTCACTTTATAGAAAATTTTGTAGGAACTCCCGGATTAATCGTTCTTTTGGTAATAGTTTTAGTAGCATTTCTTACTTATCTTACATCTGAAACTATCACTGTTATAAGAAGGATTATTAATCCTATTGGTTATTTACGTGATAAGGTTAAATTTACTGTAGTAAACAAAGATAAGGGAACTATTTCTAATACGGAAGAAACTCTTATAAACGACTCCCCTCTTTCTAATGAAGAAATATATTGTAATGACTCTACTGATACTAATAAAAAAGAGTATGTTGAGCTTACTATACCTAATACAGCTGCTCAAGGAAATATTTCTGAAAGTATAATCAAAAAACCTATAAATAAAAAAAATGCAAGAGGTGATATTGGATTAGAAGTAAAAATTGCCAAAGCAGAAGAAAAAGCTAATAGCCCGATAGTAGCAAACTCTACAGATATAGATACTCCTATAAATCCTCGCGAGCCATTTACTAAATGGAAATATCCTACCCTAAATCTACTTAAGGAATATGATTCTGACACGCATATAAACTATGTTGGTAAAGACGAGTTAGAAGCAAATAAAAATAGGATTATTAAGGTTTTAAATGATTTTGGTGTACAGATTAGAAGCATACGTGCAACAGTAGGGCCAACCATTACATTATATGAAATTACTCCAGCTCAAGGTATACGAATATCTAAAATTAAAAATTTAGAAGATGATATAGCACTTAGCTTAGCTGCTATTGGTATTCGTATTATAGCACCTATGCCAGGTAAGGGAACTATTGGTATAGAAGTGCCTAATGCTAAGCCAAGCATCGTTTCAATGTTCTCTATATTAAATTCTAAGAAATTTCAAGAGTCGAACATGGATCTGCCAATAGCTTTAGGAAGAACTATTACCAATGATGTTTTCATGGTAGATCTTGCAAAAATTCCTCATCTTTTAGTAGCAGGTGCTACAGGACAAGGAAAGTCAGTTGGCTTAAATGCTATTATAACTTCATTGTTATATAAGAAGCATCCAAACGAGTTAAAAATAGTTCTTGTTGATCCTAAGAAAGTTGAATTTAGTGTTTATTCACCTATCGCAAAATCTTTTATGGCTGCCATTGATGACAATGAAGACGAGCCTATTATTACTGATGTAAAAAAGGTCGTAAAAACATTAAAAGGTCTTTGTGTTCTTATGGATGAACGCTATGATATGCTTAAAGCTGCAGGAGCTAGAAACTTAAAGGAATATAATCATAAGTTTTTAAACCATCATCTAAATCCTGAAGAAGGGCATAAATTTATGCCATATATAGTAGTTATTATTGATGAGTTTGGAGATCTTATATTAACATCTGGTCGTGAGATAGAAATGCCTATTACACGTATCGCACAATTAGCTCGTGCCGTTGGTATTCATATGATTATAGCAACTCAACGTCCTACAGCAACAATTATAACAGGTAATATTAAAGCTAATTTTCCTGGACGAATAGCTTTCCGAGTAGGTTCAATGATCGACTCGCGTACTATTCTTGATCGTCCAGGTGCTCAACAATTAGTAGGTAGAGGAGATATGCTCTATCTTAATGGTGGGGAACCTGTTCGTGTACAATGTGCTTTTGTTGATACAATAGAAGTAGATAAAGTCAACAAATTTATAGCTAATCAGCCTGGTCCTATACACCCTCTCGAAATACCTGAACCTATATCAGAAGATGATAATAGTAATACAGAAGGATTGGATACAAATAATGTTGATCCTCTTTTTGAAGATGCTGCACGTACTATAGTTGTAACCCAGCAAGGTTCTACCAGTATGATACAGCGCCGCTTCTCTATAGGATATAATAGAGCAGGACGCTTAATGGATCAATTGGAAAGTGCTGGCATAGTGGGAGCTGCACAAGGCTCTAAACCACGAGAAGTTCTTATAAGTGATGAAAATTCTTTAGAAGCATTACTGACAACGTTACGTCATCATTAACTTATTAAATTAAATAAAATAATATATTATATAAAAACAATATCAAACTTTTTAATAAAAACTACAATGAAAATTATAAAATGCTTTTTTCTTTTAGTTATATTAATGTTTAGTAGTGAGCTATATTCACAAAATTCTAAACAAGCAAAGATATGCTTAGATAAGGCCACTGCCATCATAAATAATAAAGAAGGTTTACAAGTGTACTTTTCTATGTCAAAATCAGATATAGGAGGAGGTACATCTGGCAATTTAGCTATAAAAGGTAACAAGTTTATGGCTATAACGCCATTAGTTTCAGTATGGTTTGATGGTAAAACACAATGGACTTACACAAAATCAACAAACGAGGTAAGCGTCTTTAATCCTACAGAAGCTCAACGATTATCAATAAATCCGTATAGCTTTATCAGTATATATAAAAATGGTTATATGCTATCTATGACTATAACAGGTAACCAAAAAGTAATACATATGGTAACTCAAAATAAGAAGCGTAGCGTGTCTGAAGCATATATAACTTTAAGTATGTCAAATCAGCTAAAACAAGTAAAAATGCGTAAAGGAGGAAAATGGACTATTATTAAAATAATACGTATTAAAACAAAGAAACTCAATGATGCTATTTTTAAATTTAATAAAAAATTATATCCAAAGGCAGAAATAGTAGATATGAGATAAATTTTCATTTACTATAAAAGTTAAAACTATATTTATCACTGTTTCATATTTAGGTATGACATACAGTAAGATTATATTAAAAGTAGTCAAGCCAGCATGATTACAACAAAAGAGTGATGTTACTTTAGAAACTTTTATATTGAGAAAAATAAAATAAAACATCAATGTATATTAATCAAATGATATATGTTCTCTAACAGCAATTACTCATATTTTTTATCTATATTTAAATAATAATAAAACAAATATAATGGCATACGAACTTCTTAAATTAAAAAACCAACTCTGTTTCAGACTATATACTGCAAGTCGTCTAATTACTCAAGCATACTATTCTTTATTAGATGAAATAGGACTTACCTATCCACAATATCTTGTTATGATGGTGTTATGGGAAAAAGACTGTCAAAAAGTCATGGAGATATCGCATCGGTTAGAACTCGATTCTAATACAATGACACCATTACTTAAAAGAATGAAAGAAGAAGGATTTGTAAATCGCAGAAAAGGGAAAAAAGATGGAAGAGAGACTTTTATCTTTCTAACGAAAAAAGGTAAGGAGCTTGAGGAGAAAGCTAAAAATATTCCTCATTGCATGATAGATAAATTATCTTCAGATAAATTTCAAACCAATGATATTGAGGAACTTATTAATAGCTTAGATATACTTATAGAGCAACTTCATAAAAGGAAATTAGAAGAACTTAAAATAAAGACTGAAATAAAAAATAATAATAAACAGTCTGAAATATAAGAGAGTAATAAAATATATAAACAGATTCTTATGTAAGTTTTATCAGGTTTTAATATAATATTTTCTTTTTATGAAACTATTATATATAATAGTTCCAACTAACCTTTCCACCCTTTTACATAAGAAAATGTACCAACAAATATAAGAGTTATTCCTACAAATAGAAAACTATTACCATGATAATTAAGCAATATATGGACAATAAAACAAAGTAAGCCCAAAATAATTGCTATTAACCCTATTTTTTTTACATTCTTCGACATAACTGTTATTTATTTACCTTATATGTTATAAGAGTAAAGTTACACATTTTTTAGATAATAAAAGCTACTATAATAATAAGCACTAACTTTTTTATAAAGCGTAAGCATTATTCTGAAAGATATGTGTATCATATCTAAATACTTACTATAAAATTATCTGTGTTTAGATATTATCTTGCTTACAAGGAAATATAATTTATCTCTTATCTTTATAGCACACAAAAGCATCAGCTTTATTATGTAACCTTACATATAAAAACAAGAAAACAACTATAATAGAAATCTGCTTATTTTATTTGAGATGTCTAAATATGTTGTAATCTTGTAATTATGCAATTTATCTTATAAATGATAACTCAAAGTTAATAATAGCTGGCTACGATTATTAGCTACTTCTGTTGGTGCAATAACATTAGATTTTTCTATATTAGAAAAAGGATAAAAGTTTCCTTTTTGCATACTATATTGATAAGCAAGATCTATATTAAATTTCTTTATTTTAAAGCCTAAGCCAAAAGTGAAACGATTAATATCCTTCCAATTAGTAAAGTCTGCTTCAGAAGAATAACTATTGCCCAAAGATGCTAATGTAGGATCTTTCTGCCCATTGTTTCTATATGCAGATGTCAAATAATTATAACCTAAACGTATAGCAAGAATTCCTGTAGGTCTAAATTCTGCACCAAACTTTAAGGTGCTTACACCTTTAAGAGTGCGTTTAGTATGATTATTCATTTTACCATCAGGAACAGAAGTTTCTACAAATTCATTATAATACCAGTCGTAATACCCTCCATTATTAATACGAGTATCTATAGTTGAATAATCCTCATATTCGTAAGTAGCACCAAGAGCCATATAGTTACCAATGGTATGCCCAAGAGATACACCAAACTTCCATGGGCTGAATAACTTAAAAGAATAAGAATTATTAATAGAATAAGTTTTATTTACTGCATTCGAATTATTAGTATTTACCCCAGTATAGTTATCCACAGTTAGATCATACCGAGTAGGTGTCTTTATATATGCTCCTACACGGAAAGGAGATTCATCTATAGGACGTACTATAATACCAGCACTTGCATCAAACCCAGAGCCAGTTATTGCCTTATTATTATTATAAGAAATATTACTATTCCCATCAATAAGCTCTTCCTTATATTCATTATACCCTTTATAATGAACACCTTTTACCCCTAATGTTATACCCCAATATAGGCGATCGTTAATGTTCCCACTAATATTAAAATCATAATTGCTCGTATAACCTACATTATCACGATAAAAGTCGAATGACTTCCCTCTATAGTCATAAAACTTACCATCAGTTTTATCGGTTATTATAGTATTGTAATTTAAGTAGTCAAGCTGATCAAAAGTTAATGCTTGTTTATCAGAATTGCCATTTATATATCCATTATAAGCCCCATTGTTGCTTGCACCTACAGAAAAGCCCCCTTCATCTTCACTACCTAACATTCCTTTGGCAAAAGACTGTTTGTTAAGCGAAGCTTCTTTAAGCTCGTTAGCAGCATTTAATACATAATTAAAATTACGCCCTTTATGATAATTAAAACCAAAATTAAGGAAAGATCTTCCACCTGTTCGGATAGAGAATACCCCTCCTATCTGGTCAAAGCTGGCATGAACATTCTTATTATTATCAAAACCTTTATAGTTTTCTTGTACTATAAAACCTGTGCTCATACTTATTTTGCTACTACGAAAAACACCTATACCAGCAGGATTACTACTTATGGTAGAAATATCTGCGCCAAGAGCCTCAAGAGCGCCACCCATACCAACATAGCGAGCAGTTCCATTAAGGTCTTGAGTTATAAGCTTGGCGTTTTGATAAGTTTCTTGTGCTTTCATAGACATTGCTGCCAATAAAGTTACAGCAAATAAATAATATTTTTTTTTCATACTGCTCTCAATTTACAATTTAACAAATATTTTCCACATAAAATATAACATTTCCTTATTGAATAATAAAATGCTATTAATAAAAAGTTATTTACACTATATGATAGCCTTTATCGATGGCCACCAAAGTTATTTCCTCTATTAAAGCTGCCATTACCTGAGCCTCCAAAACTTCCTCCGTTAAAAGTTCCACCCTGAGGTTGCGAAGAAGGAAATGAATAGTTTGGACGTGAGCTTTCAAAGTTTCTACGATTTTCTCCAAAATTCTCATTGAATGTTCTATACCTATCACCAAACGAACGTTGTCCATTACTAAAGGTACGAACATTGCTATTATCATAATTACGAATAGTTTGATTATAACTCCTTCTACCTCCCCAATGATTAGCAGTACCTGTATGACCTTTATAAGTATAGAAACCACTATAATAAGGAATGCCATAATAGTATCCACTGCCATAGCCATAGTAAGGATATACTCCACCCCATCTATAATAACCATAATAAGGGTCATACCAGCCATCATAAATATAAGGTGAGTTATACCAACGCGTATAATAAGTGTTATACCAAGGATCATACCAACCACGACGGAAAGGACTATTATATCTCCAACGAACATCATAATAGAAAGGATCATAATAATCTATATCTAACCATGGATCATAATAGCTACCATAATAATCATCAAAACGGCTCATACGACGACTATAAGCAAAATCATCATTATCATAATTAAAATTGCGCATATAATCGCCATATAGTGTATCTACTACTACACTTCTACCTGTTCTCCCATTTCTTATATATTGGATAATATCATTACCCAAAGAGTCTTGACCTATGACCTTGAAAGTTTTTCTTAATTTGCCATGACGATTATAATCTTCATTGCTTTTATCAATACCACTATAATAAGCTGAATATTCTTTTATAGATTTATTATATTTATCTACATCTTTCTGTTTATAAATATACATATCATCTTGAGCCACAGCAAATATAGGCATAAAGCTCATAATTGCTAAGATAATTATATTCTTTCTCATCTTATTCCCTCCTTATTTTTATTCTGTTAGTACTATTTTTATAAATATCTTGTTTGATTTGTTGTTGTTTTATATAGCAATAATCTGTTTTAAACTTATGCAAATATACTTATTTTTCTCAATCTATGATATGTTTCTACCTATTTTTTATATATTTGCAGTATATAATTAACAAACAATGAAATACATTCAAGCTATTTTTACAATATATCCTGATAATCAGACTACTCGTGATTTAGTTACAGCTATTGCTGGGGACTGTGGTTTTGAATCTTTTACTGATGAGAGTAACTTATTGATAGGCTATTGTCAGAAGGAATATTATGATGAAGACAGACTAAAGAAAGCTCTATCTATTTTCCCCTTAGAAGAAACAAACATAACCATTGATGTAAAAGATGTTGAAGACAAAGATTGGAATGAAGTATGGGAAAATAATGGTTTCGAACCAATTGTAATAAAAAATAAATGCATTATTTCTTGCTTTAATACTACAAATCCTCCACAAAAAGGACAAGTTAAAGGAAATTTTCCTATTAATATTTATATAGATGCTAAGCAAGCATTTGGAACAGGTAATCACGAAACAACACAAATGATTGTAGAAAAACTTATTGACCTAAATTTAAAAGATAAGCGTGTGCTTGATTGTGGCTGCGGAACAGGAATATTGGGAATAATTAGTGCAAAATGTGGAGCGACAGAAGTTTTTGGATATGATATTGATGAGTGGAGTGTGAAAAATGCTATACATAATGCTGAGATAAATGATGTAAAAATAAATGTACATAAGGGAGATAAAAAAATACTTTCAAAAATAGATGGTTTGTTCGATTTAGTTCTCGCTAATATCAATCGTAATATTTTAATAGAAGATTTAAGTGCTTTTTCTAATATCTTAAAATGTGGAGGTAAGGTTATATTAAGTGGTTTCTATGAAGATGATGCTAACCTTTTAAAGGAAAAAGCTAACAGCTTAAGACTTGTCGAAACAGAACGCAGTGTTAAGGATAATTGGTGCTGTCTGATATTTCAGAAGAATCTGTAGAAGAATACTCAGGTATTAACATTTGTTGCATATCATAATAACTTCCATTATAAATATCTAAATCCACATATCCTTTTATACCTGGTAACCTGCCAGCATCAGTATGCTGCCATATTTTCCATTCTCCTTTATACTCCATTTGACTAACATAATAATGAGCTATCCAATAAGGGTAATCATCAAAACGCTGATCACTAAGGTATTGTTGTTTAAACTTATAATAAGTATATAAAATAGGTTTTACATGATATCTATCTTCTACTATATGTAACCATGTTAGAATGTTTTGCTGAAAATCTTGTATTGTCATATCTTTAGGCTTATTTTCAACATCTAATATGGGAGGGAAATCACCAGGTAGAAGTTTTACCATTGCTAAGAAAAAATAAGCCTGCCTACGAGGCTGAACATTATTACTCCAATAATGATATACTCCACGCAAAAAACCATTTTCTTTTGCTTCAAAAAAATTAGATCTAAAATTAGGATCCATATAGCTATCACCCTCTGTTGATTTTATAAAGATAAAACGAACAGGATATGTATCTATAAGAGCATTATGTAAACGATTCCAATTAATATTACCCTGATACCTACTAATATCAATACCATGTATATTATATCCTTTAGGGTAATTAGGCTCGCCATATATAGCTCGCCAACGAAATCCTGTAGGAGATACTATGTAAACATATATAAAGGTACAGTAAAGCACACATATTATTATTCCAAAACACCATTTCTCTAATAAAGAACGAGATTTTAGAAAATACTTTAATCGGCGAAAAAAAAAAGATGCTTCTTTTGCCATTATATGATTTTAATTATATATGTTTCTATTTGATCTTTTTTCCTGCTAAAACATGTAAACGTAAAATCACTAAAATAAAAAAAGAAGAATAGAATAAACAAGCTACCCTTTTACCCTATTCTTCTTTAATTATATATGCTTATTACTTATTTTGCTCAAGAAATAAAGTCTTTGTTGTTATATCACAAACAGACGAAGCACCCCAATACTGTATAGGACCAGGGTAAACATAACAAGTTTCTTTAGCCCATTTTTCACGTTGTGCTACAAAAGCTTTGAAAGGAGCTCCATTAAGCTCTACAAGAGCTTTGCGTATTACGGGTTTCATCTCACCATTACGTTTCTCCATATTCATCATCATTGTTATAGGCACACCTCCTGCAAGCCACTTATCTGTTCCCGCAATAGTATTCTTAACTATAGCCATATAGCCAGTTTTACCATTAGCAATAAGTTGTGCGGCAGAAGAACCTAATGCATAACAATAATCTGCATCAAAATTAGAAGGAGCAGCGCAACGACCTTCATAACCAAAGAAATGGTGAAGTGGAGAGAACTTACCATTATATTTACCTTCTTTTTTCCACTGTTCAAGCTTTACTCCTACCATTTCTGATATCAATTTTTCCGTTTCTATCAATGAAACTTGTACATTTCCATGAGGATCACGATCCAATGATAACTGGCGTGCAACACCTTCTGGTAAAGTTTCAAATGTAGACTTATTTTCAGATGATAAGTGTGCTAAGATATATTCACGCTGTGCTACCTTATCAAGATTTAAGTATTCATCTCCGTGTGCAGCAAGTAAGTCATTTAATTCTTGTATCAAACGCCCTATAGAAGGTATAAACTCTATCAAGCCCTCTGGGATAAGTACTACTCCAAAGTTATTCCCCTGATTAGCACGATAAGCTACAGTTTTTGCTATATCTTCTACTATAGCATTTAAAGACATGTCCTTAGCTTCAACCTCCTCTGAAATAAGACAGATGTTAGGTTGTGTCTGTAACGCACACTCCAACGCAATATGCGATGCAGAACGTCCCATTAATTTTATAAAATGCCAATATTTACGTGCAGAATTACAATCACGCTCAATATTACCAATTAGCTCTGAATAAGTCTTTGTAGCTGTGTCAAACCCAAAAGAAGTTTCGATCTGATCATTTTTCAAATCGCCATCAATTGTTTTAGGACAACCAATTACTTGTACTCCATATTTCTTTGCTGCATAATATTCTGCAAGAACACAAGCATTAGTGTTAGAGTCATCACCACCTATTATTACTATAGCTTTTATATCTAACTTACGGATAATCTCCAATCCTTTCTCAAATTGCTCTTCCTTTTCTAGCTTAGTACGCCCAGAACCTATCATATCAAAACCACCTGTATTACGATATGCTTGCAGGTTTTCTGCTGTTATTTCCAGGTATTTATGGTCTACTAAGCCTCCAGGACCCATTAAAAAACCAAAAAGACGATTTTCTGGATTTAGCTTTTTAATCTCATCAAAAAGACCTGATATGACATTATGACCACCAGGAGCCTGACCACCAGATAATATTACGCCTACATTCATTTTGGCATTATTAAATTCTGTAGCTGGTTCAAACTCTACAAGGGGCATACCATAAGTGTTAGGAAACAATTTCTTAATGTCTTCCTGATTGTCTACACTTTGTGTTAAAGCTCCTTCTTTTACTTTTACTGCACCTTGTAAAGCAATTGGTAACTTTGGCTGATAGTTTGCTCTTTCCTTTTGCAATGCACTAATTTCCATAAATGATTTATTTTAAATTTGGATTTTAAAAATTTCTTTCTTGTGCAAAAGTACTGTTTTTTCTGTGATTATTAAAGACAAAGCAGATTTTTTACAAATATTATTTCATAATATTACTTTTCATTATTTGCTTTTAAAATTATTTTAAGAACTACTAAAAAATAAAATTAAGAGGTTTTTTCTTGCAAATTATGCACTTTATTGTAATTTTTGCTTATCTTTGGCATAGTTTTTTATAAAGAAAGGGTAAAATCATGAGTAATAAAAGAGATTTAAAACGTATTATTAACTACATAACAAGTGATTTGTTTGCTGAATGTATGGCAGCTTCACTTTATGGTACTAACAGCAATTCCGAAGAAATAAATGCTTTATTATCTTCTATAGTTACTATTCGTGATAACTATATTCGCCGCATATCTCATATAGAACCTGGTATGCCTGTAAAATTATATTTCAAAGATTTAAAAGAAAAACTAAATAAAGAAACTAACGAAATTATAGATCACATAAACAATCTTTATTAAAATACTTAGCTTTATTAATGTTATCGCGATTTATATTATATAAACTATTAGGTTGGAAGAAGTTAGTTAGCATTCCACAGCCAAAGAAGTGTATTATATGCTTAGCTCCACATACAAGCAACTGGGATTTTATTATTGGTAAACTATTTGCTTGCTCTGAAGGCTTAAAAAGCAATTTCTTAATGAAAAAAGAATGGTTTGTTGGTCCCTTAGGAATAATCTTTAAGAAAATGGGAGGTATTCCTGTATGGCGTAACAAGCATTGCAGCATGACAGATCAACTTGCTTCTTTAGCCAGCCATACGCCTAATTTCCAATTATGTATCACGCCCGAGGGAACGCGCTCTATAAATGCAGAGTGGAAAAAAGGATTCTATTATATTGCTCTTAAAGCTAATATTCCTATTATTTTATATGCTTTAGATTACCAATCAAAAACAATTTATTGCAATAAGATGATCATACCTAATGGGAATATTGACGAACAAATGAAAGAAATAAAACAATACTTTAAAAATTTCAAAGGCAAAAATCCCGAAAAATTTACAGTTGGAGACATTTAGTATATGAATAAAAAACTTCTGTTTTCCTTGTTTATTACCTTAATAAGTATTTTTTCGAAAGCTCAAAATGACACTATTTGGGGGAAATACGAATATAAAGGTGCTCCATGGGTAGAAAATATATCTAAACCTAATATTATATCTAATGGCTTAGCTAACAGGCATATTGCTGTATGGGCTTCGCACGGAAGATATTACGATATTGAAAAAAGCAAATGGAGATGGCAACGCCCTATACTTTTTTCTACTACAGAGGATTTGTTCACACCTACTATAGTTGTACCATATCTCTTACCAATGCTTCAAAATGCAGGAGCTGTAGTATTTACACCTCGTGAGCGCGATTGGCAAATAAATGAAGTAATTGTTGATAATGATAGTCCAGAAGGAGGTTATCATGAGATTAATGGTAAAAAAAAATGGGAAGATTGTTCTAAATGTGGCTTCGCTTTTCATGAAGGTAATTATCAAGATGGCGAAAATCCTTTTAAAGCTGGCACAGCCAGAAAGGCAAAAGCTCGCAAGCGCAATAGCAAATTAAGTTCTATTGTATATCAGCCCACTTTTAAAGAAGCAGGACAATATGCTGTTTATGTAAGCTATCAAACACACAAAAAAAGTATAGATGATGCCGAATATATAGTGTTCCATAAAGGAGAAGAAACTCACTTCAAAGTAAATCAAAAAATGGGAGGAGGCACGTGGGTCTACTTAGGCACTTTTAATTTTGATGCAGGCAGTAGTATGCTCAATTCTGTAGTACTTACAAATCATAGTTCACATCATGGCATAGTTACAGCTGACGCTGTACGCTTTGGTGGAGGCATGGGTAATATAGAGCGTGAAGGTAAGACAAGCGGTTTACCAAGATGTTTAGAAGGAGCTCGCTATTATGCACAATGGGCAGGTGCACCATGGGAAATTGTTAGCAAAAGTAATGGAAAGAACGATTATAAAGATGATATAAATGTACGATCTCTAATGACTAACTGGTTAGCTGCTGGATCATCTTATATACCTGGTGAAGGAGAAAAAGTACCTATCGATTTGTCTTTAGCTATTCATAGCGATGCCGGTACTGCTCCTAAAGGTAACTATGTAGGCTCTTTAGGAATATGTACAACACAAGAAGGCGATAAGTGTATAGGTAAGAATCTGGCTCGCAGCGTAT
The DNA here is from genome assembly GCF_000177355.1 of Prevotella amnii CRIS 21A-A. NCBI lineage: Bacteria > Pseudomonadati > Bacteroidota > Bacteroidia > Bacteroidales > Prevotellaceae > Prevotella > Prevotella amnii. Next base: position 2,484 of record NZ_ADFQ01000031.1, on the reverse strand, counting down.
CAAAAACACTTGCAGAAGAGATGATATATAACATAAAGAAGGATATAGACCAGACGTTACATATCAATTGGAATACACGTTACATATACGATCGCAATTATAGCGAAACACGTTTACCTAAAGTGCCATCAATGATCCTTGAAACGTTATCACATCAAAACTTTAATGATATGAGATTAGGACAAGATCCTAATTTTAAATTTATCATAGCTCGATCTATTTATAAGACTATACTACGGTATGAGGCTATGATGCATAATACATCTTACACTGTACAACCACTTACCCCCTCCTTATTTCGCATAAAATTTATCAACAAGAAGAAAGTACGATTACAGTGGAACATTGTTAAAGACCCTTGTGAACCTACCTCTACCCCAACCTCTTATAATATATATACGGCAGTTGGTAAAGGAGATTTTAACAATGGTATTAATATAAAAAATACTTATTATGATGTAGAATTACAACCTTATAAGATTTATCATTTTCGTATAACTGCTTGTAATAGTGGAGGGGAAAGTTTTCCTACAGAAGTGTTATCTACCTACTATAATCCTAATGCCGACAAAACAATACTTATCATAAATGGCTTCAATCGCTTATCATCGCCTGCTGTTATCGACTCTATAGATGCACAGGGGTTTGATATAAAGAGTGGTCCAGGCATTACTTATGGTAAAACTATAGGCTGGAGTGGGCAGCAAACTGTTTTTAACACTAAACATTTAGGTCAAGAAGGAACAAATGCCTTAGGATTTGGCGGAGAAGAGTTAGTGGGTAATATTATTGCTGGCAATGATTTCGACTATGTTCGCACACATGCAGAAGCAATAGCTTATGTAGGTAAATATAATATTGTGAGCTGCTCAAAAAAAGCTGTAGAAAAAGATAGAGTACGCCTTATTAACTATGATGCTATAGATTTTGCACTTGGTCTTGAAAAAGATGATGGGTACAGTCTATTATATTATAAAACCTTTACTCCAGAAATGCAACACCAAATAAGTAATTATCTACAACATAATGGCAGAATTTTTGTAAATGGTGCTTACATTTCGTCAGATATGAAAACTGAAGAAGAAAAAAGTTGGTTATCTCATAATCTGAAAATAACATTTGCAGGTAGCAACCTTAATAATAGCTCTTCTTTGATAAATGGCTTTGGGAAAAAGTTTGACATATATCGTACTATTAATGCCTATCACTATGGAGCTTATAATCCTGACAATATTATGCCAGCTAATAATCAGTCTAAACCTTTTATGATGTACGCAGATGGTAATTATGCTGCTGTAGCTTATAAAGGAAATGATTACCGTACCTTTATTATGGCTTTTCCTTTAGACTGTATAAAAGATACTACTATTAGAAATCAGATAATGAAAGAAGTCTTAACATACCTGTTATTATAATAAATCTAATTACGTAAAAAAAATATATTATAAAATATTTACCTTAACTAATAAAACAAAGTTATGCATAAAATTCAGGCAAATTTAAGTGGAACAAGAAGTATCATAATAAAAGATACTCACCTTGAAGTAATAGAAAAGTATGCTCTTTTTAAAGACTTAATAGGCTCAACAGGCATAGTAGATGAAGATACTCTAAACCGTCTTAAACTAAACGTTCGTAGTCTCTTAGAAACAGAGCAAGGTAATAATAATGATTTACTCGACCTATGTTTAGATGTTATATATAATACCGATATGAAAGCTTTAGGACTTAACAATCTTATAAAACTATATAAGGTATGGGAAAACGAACGAGAAAAGACAAATCCACAAGAAACAACAATATAAAATAAACTTCAGGATTATCTTAATCTCAGTTAATACGTTTATACATAATATTCTAATTACATTAGTTTTCATCTTATTAAAATAATTCTATTAATAAGTGTACATCACATACACTACTACTGTACGTGATGTACACTTATGGTGTATATACGCTACACTAATAGTGTACGTGATGTACATTCATATATCAAACAAAGAAAAAAGTTCAGAATATTTTTCTAAATAAAACAAATTGCACAATTTACAATTTATTTTATTCTATTACCATTCTTCCTATCATGCTATATAACTATCTTTGCTTAAAACTTTGCTGTTTTTTCAAGAAGTCTATTTTTTATATATAAAAACTTTGGCGTGTATATTTTTTTTATTACCTTTGCAAGCGTTTTAGAGGAACAACGCTTTGGGCGTTTAGCTCAGTTGGTTTAGAGCATCTGCCTTACAAGCAGAGGGTCGGCGGTTCGAATCCGTCAACGCCCACTTACAGGGTAGTTTCCAGAGTGGCCAAATGGGGCAGACTGTAAATCTGCTGCTTCTTGCTTCGGTGGTTCGAATCCATCACTACCCACATGAAAAGAGTATTAATCTTAAATTAGTACTCTTTTTTTTTTACTTTATTTATTATACACATAGAGTACGTTATTTATAAAATAATCTCTAAATGAGCAGTTAATATGGA
>NZ_ADFQ01000032.1:0-6122 GCF_000177355.1 Prevotella amnii CRIS 21A-A | reverse complement strand
TATGAAAAACAAACTCATGCCTTTCTATGATAGAATGATGCTACGCAAAAGATATATCATAGAAACCATCAATGATCTTCTGAAAAACACTGCCCAAATTGTACATTCACGCCATAGGTCTGTGACAAACTTTATCATGAATCTTGTATTTGCCTTGGGGGCATACTGCTTCTTTGAAAACAAGCCAGAAGCTCTACAGGGATATTGCATAAAAGACACTAAACAGTTGGCGTTGTTTTAAACAACATTTTTTATCTAAATCATATCCCATTCATGATAGAGTGGGATGTATTATCGTGCACATGATTCTAACAAGGAATAATGCTCCTAACTTATCAAAATATAGACGGCTTAACCCGAACTGGGGTCTATATATCCGCAATTCTTGCGGGTACACTTGTCGCCGAACGGTTACAGGCTGAGCAAACCCTGGGGTTGGATGTTACAGCCAATCCCAAAGGCATGGCAGTGCTTCACTATGATACGGAGCAGTCCGAGGCACAACTACAAGAAAACTTGGGTAAGACTCTTCGGAGAGCTGGCGTTGAGTCTGTGCCACAATTTTACCATTCGCTTTACCTTGCATCGCTCTCCCGCAAAGACAGACTGAAAATCATTCGTGAGAGCATGGCCCTGTTTCACCATAGACATGGAGGTATCCATCTTGTGGTTATCGATGGTATTGCTGACCTGATACTTTAATTGTAAGAATGCTTAATTTATGTTAAGGGCAACAATTAACACCCAATCTACTCTTGTTATCCTAAAAATTTTTATTAAATTCGTGCGTTTTTCTAGATAAACATATCTCGATGGTGATATACAAACAAACCAGCAATATAATTAAAAAGCTATTAAAAATGAAAAAATTTGAAAAGATTACTGCGCCTAAATTCAGCGCAATTGATGTTGAAAAAATGAAACGTCTCAAGGGTGGCTACACTTTAAATACTGTGACTTGCTATTCTAATGGTCATGCTGGTGATGACGGTAGTGCTTCTGCTGATGGTGTTTATGGCGATTAATTCCACATGCCAATAAAGTAACTAAGAGGGAATGAGAGAGCATGGCTTTATACACGTGCTCTCTTACTTTTAGAAAGTAGAAAGTAAAATGATTTTGATTCTTACTAATGATGGTGATTTAAGTGCTGATTTGGTTCAAGATTGGCTTAAGTATTACAAGCATCCATTCATGAGGATTAACACCAGTGACTTTATCAATAAGCAGATAAAGATTTCTCTTACGGGCTCTAAATTTCAATGCTTATTCGATAATAATGAAATCCCATTGGAAAATATCGGTGCAGTTTGGTTTAGAAAATATGGCTTCTTCAGATGTTCCAATACTTACAAGGAAATTTGTAAGACTAAAAAACTTAATGAAGAACTTATTAACCACATTACGAAAGAATTCCATAAGGTTATAGACTTCTTTAATTATGCTTTGAGAGACAGAAATTGGCTAACTGACCCTGAATATATAAATATCAATAAATTTGATGTGCTTTATCAAGCCAGCAAATGTGGTCTAAATATAGCTGACTCTTATATTCTTAATTCTAAGAATGACTTAAAGAGTTTAGTAGGAAAAGTAATATCGAAATCTGTTCTTGACCCAATTTTGCCCTCATGGGGCGATAATCATAAGAGCATGATGTACACTACTATGGTGGATAAAAGGAGTTTTGATAGATTGCCAGAGATATTCATGCCATCACTAGTGCAGAAAACAATTGCAAAGAAGTACGAACTTCGTATTTTCTATATTTGTGGACGTTTCTATACTATGGCTATTTTCTCTCAAAGTGACAAGAAGACAAAATTGGATTTTAGAAATTATAATTGGGATAAACCTAATCGCTATGTTCCTTGCGACCTTGACGTGGATACTAAACGGCGGTTGAGTAAGTTGATGCACAATCTTCATTTGAATTGTGGCTCAATAGATATGATTAAGGGCACTGACAACAAGCTTTATTTCTTGGAAATAAACCCTACAGGTCAGTTTGGAATGATAGATTTCCCATGTAATTATGGACTCCATAAAATAGTTGCTAAAAGACTTATAAATCTGGATACTACACATTCATCAGTTAATATATGAAACAAAAGTTTTATAGATTTGTCGACAAAGATACGAGAAGACTATTAAGTTTGAATTATCTGCTAGCAGAGAAGATTATAGTTAACTCTAAGGCAAAAGATATAGCAGGACTACAATGTACTGCTACCTGTCCAGACAAGTTCAATTTAGATTATTTTTGCATGGTCTATTCAAAACACATATCAAGATACCTGAGTACACCCGAGAAGCTACAGATTAAAAAAATATGAAATTTAATCACAATAAATACTTTGTACTTTTCCCATGTTGTAAGGTTGTCGATGGGAAGAATAAATCTGCTATTTATGACTTGCAGAGAGAATCTTATGTGTTAATTCCTCATTCACTTTCATATATTTTAAAACACGATAAGCATCTCTCATTAGGTCAAATCCTAAAAAAATATCCAGGTAATGAAGATACGATAGAAGAGTATATGAATTTCCTCAATAAGAAAGATTTAGGATTGTTCTGTGATAAGGATGAAGTAAAATTTAAGGCAATAAGTGCTAAAGTTCAGGCACCACATTTGATTACAAATGCTATTTTTGATTACGATAGCAATTCTTCATATGATTTGCAAAAGGCTATTAAACAATTGCATGACATAGGCTGCGAAAATCTTGAACTTCGTTTTTATAACGATATGAGATTGGATTCTTTGTTATCTGTAATAACATATACAAAAAGAACGTGTATTCGTGATTTAGAATTGCTATTCCCATATACAGAAGAAATGCAACTTGAGAACATTTTGCAACTTCGATATGCCAATCCCAGAATAAGGAAAGTTACTGTCTCTAGTTGTCCCAAAGGGATAGAGAAAATCTATGATAGTGAGGAGATATATATAATATATACTTCTGAATCTATCACATCAGAGGAGCAATGTGGTGTGATTTCTCCTTGGTATATGTTACCAAAAACGGAATTGTATTTAGAGTCACTATCTTATAACAATTGCCTGAACCGAAAAATTTCTATTGACAGATTTGGTAATATAAAAAATTGTCCATCTATGAAAAGAAGCTACGGTCTATTTGATGAGCAATGTCAACTTTTTAATGTAGCTAATAATCCAGAATTCCAGAAAATATGGAAGGTGCAAAAAGACGAAATTAAGCAATGTAAAGATTGTGAGTTGCGATACATGTGTCAAGACTGTCGTGCTTATGTAAAAGATGCTAATGACCCTTTGTCAGCACCATTAAAGTGTCACTACAACCCTTATTTAGAATGAAAATTATACAGAGCTTTTGGAGTAAGCCTCTTTTAAAATCCAATCAAGAAACATATCAGAACCGTCTCAATGGAGGTTGGCCTAACCTTCGTTATGCGTTGGCAGCTATGTCATATAGTTGCTTGACTTTAAAGGAGTTTTATGATGATGTGGAATTATACACAGATGATTTTGGCATGCATCTTTTCAAAGAAGCATTACATCTTCCCTATACTCGTTTCCATAATGTTCTTAACGATTTAGATATGGACGAATCGTTTTGGGCATATGGGAAAATAATTACATACTCCTTACAAAACGAACCTTTTTTACACGTTGATAATGATATTTTCATTTCAGACAAGTTCCCTGAAAAAATAGAAAAAGCTGAACTTGTAGGTCAGAATATTGAATGGATTATTCCAAAAGCTACTGATGATTATACAGAAGCATTGGACTTCTTACGTCAAAATGTACCAGTGTGTCCAAAGATAATTTTAGATTCTAAATGTAGACAATCTATTAATATGGGACTTTTTGGTGGTAACAATATTGAATTCATACAGCGTTATGCTCACATGGCAATGGATTCAGTTAAAGATGCAGTACCCTATATTTTGGCAAAAAAAGGAAAAGATGGTACATTCAATATCATTTTTGAGCAACTACTGCTTTCTGAGATGGCCAAGAAAGAATCAATCCCTACAGCATACATGGTAGAAAATAACGACTGCTCAGATTTTTCTCAATATATTAATTTGGAAACTGCCCAATTCACTGTTAATTATACCCATTGTGTTGGCTTGATAAAGCAGTGTAATTTTATTTGTGAGCAAATGGAATATCGTTTGAGAAGTGAATTCCCACGGCAGTATCGCATTATTCTTGATTACTTGGAAAGTCAAGGTATGCACTACAATATCAATGAGAAATCCATGAGATATTTTGATGATTTCAATCGTTCATACAAAAAGCTTAAGGTGTATAAAACTCAAGAAGAGTTAATGACCAAGGGACTTTTCAAATTAAGGGAGGATGTCAATTTGAATTTTGACGGAAACTTTTATTGGTTGAATCGTAACTGTGAAAGCAAGAAACTTGAACGTTGGGGATCTTTCTTGGCCTATTTCCAAGATTACATAACTGGTAATGAATTGTGTGATTATATAATTGAAAATAAACTTGCTGGAGATATTAATGCTACTGCTATAAGGGAGAATATTTTCCACCTGATTGTCCAGAATGTATATAGTAACCAATTTTTAGAAGTAAAAACTGATTAGATATGAAGATTTCAAGTTTGATTATTTCTTTCCTTGTTTTATCATCTGTGTCTATGTTTGCTCAGGAGCATACGATTAAGGGTATTGTTTATGATAACAATGGAAAAGTCGTTAAATTAGCAAATGTTATACAAGTCGATTCTTGTATGCACTATGTGGTAGGAACTACGACATCTTCTGAGGGAACTTTTACTTTAGCAATTAAAGGGGGAAAAAATCCAGGTTACCTTATAACTTCTTATGTAGGCATGTCTGCTGACACCATCAGCCTTTCTAAAAAAGTTCAACAGCCTCTACGTATTATCTTGAAAACAATGTTAGCCGAAATTGACGAAGTCATCGTGAAAGGCAAACATAGTCTTTTTAAAAATGAAAATGATATCATTACTGCAAATGTTCAAAACTCTATATTAGCTAAAGCGGGAACATTGGATAATTTGATGAACCAAATACCATTTGTTTCAGGTGGTGGCGGTGAGTACAATGTATTTGGCCGTGGTGAGGCTATTGTTTATTTAAATAATAGAAAAGTCTACGATACAAATATCCTTAAGACTGTAAATTCTGATAGAATTAAAAAAGTTCAGGTGATTACAAATCCCGGATCAGGATATTCTTCAGATGTTAAGGCGGTAATTAAGATATTTACAGTAGACAATCCTAATGGGGTGGGAGGTAATGCATATACGAGTATTACTGGAGGTCGAAAATTCTCCAATAACGAAGGAGGATCTGTAGTGTATAATTCTGGCAAGTGGCAAATTACAGGAGAAATAGGTCATGCCAATTATAAAACTCAGGAAAAAACAGAGGATAGAACATCCATTATTAGTAAGCCAACAAAGTTATATACTAATAGTACGACTTTAGACTATGACATGACTTTTCTGAATGGAAACTTAGGGCTCACTTACCAGCCTTCAATCCAGCAGACTGTTGGTTTCAATACAAGGGTTACAAAATACACGCATAATCATACTATTGATAATGCGATGATTGATCATTTCACGAATGGAGTAAACGACTTCCACACAGAAGGAATAACCAGATCTAAAAATGTTCTTATCCAATGGCTTACGAATACATTTTACACCTTTTTTATTGGAAAAACTAAACTTGATTTAACGGATGATATTTTAGTTGGTACACAGGATAGAAAACTTTTCTACAAGGATCAAAATGATGTTGATGTTTCAACTAAAAGTAAGTCTCATTATTTAATGAATTCATTTGTTGCAGACATTAATACTCCGTTAACAAGTAAAGTGTCTTTTAATTATGGCGGTGAATTCACCTATTCACATTATAAACAAATTTTCGATTTTGATGAAAAAAACATCAAAACCGAAATGGCGAATACAGTAAATAAAAATGAACAAATACTTGGGACTGCGTTTACTAATCTAAATGCCTCAATAGGAAGATTCTCTGTGAGTGCAGGGTTGCGTTATGAACATGTTAGTTGGGAATACTTTGTCGGGAATATGAAACAGAAATCTCAAAGTCGTGATTAT
>NZ_ADFQ01000033.1:0-934 GCF_000177355.1 Prevotella amnii CRIS 21A-A | reverse complement strand
AACGTGAGTTCGACGAATTCTCGTTATGTTAATAGCATCTTGAACATGAACGATAGCCTTCACTTCGTGCAGAACTTAAAGATGTGCGAGAGTAGTTTCCACGCCACAATGCAGGACAAGATGTTCGTGAATGGTAACAAGAACCTGTAGGAGTGATGTATACAACCTGACCTACCTTAACAGAGCGGGTAGTTCTTTTCTTATGGACACTTGGCTTACGGGCTTTCGAACGCTTACAAGCTTTCCTCCCCTTATACTTCATTTGCGTCTGCAAACTAATGTTTTCTGTGCGGGTTGTAGATGTCGTTTCATACGTAAAACTACTTGTGCCTATTAGTGTTGCCACGAAGAGAAGAACAGAAAATAGATGTCTCATAATTTTGTTTATATTTGTTATTAATAACGTGAGTTTGATGAATTATAAGTGTCTATAAATTTGGTGATTAGCGAAATTTGTTGTAATTTTAAGGTGTTGATATATAGAATTACAAACAAAAATCGCTATGATTACCGAAGACAAAATTACTGAAATATTTTGTATGGCAGACGACTTCTGCAAGTTTTTTGATGCTATGACAGCAAAATATACGCTAAAACCTATTGGAAAAAGAAAATATCATCGAGATTCCACGATATCAAAGGCAGAAGTCATGCTGATAATGATTCTTTTTCACGACTCTGGTTATCGCTGCTTTAAACATTTCTATCTTGAAAAAGTATGTAAGCATCTTCGCCATCTATTTCCAAAAGTTGTTTCTTATAACCGTATAGTAGAATTGGAAAGGGAGGTAGCCGTCCCCTTAACCTTGTTTATCAAGAAGGTTCTGCTGGGCAAATGCACGGGCATAAGTTTTGTTGACAGCACACCACTGCGTGTCTGCAAGAACCAAAGAATACATATTCACAAGGTTTTCAAAGGTATAGCCCAAAAAGG
>NZ_ADFQ01000034.1:0-14554 GCF_000177355.1 Prevotella amnii CRIS 21A-A | reverse complement strand
GAAAACTTATGCCAAATGGTAGGTTGTATCTTTAATTCTATTGGCAGTGAAAGAAGAAAAGTGGGTGTTTCAGTGTTGATAACGACAAGAAATGAGTAAGAAATTTTCATCGTGTTTCCTTTGTTTTCCCTGCTGTTCCTTAGTGCTTTGAGCATAAGGAAACTATCCCTACTTTTGCATCGTGCTGGGGCGCAAAACGCTGCAACACAAGAAAACAGTAACAACAAACAAAACAATAGAAGTATGGGGTATTTAATAATTACATACCAGAACTGGCAGAAACTAAGGGACGAGATATTAAGTCTTGCCGACTGCTGCCACAAGGCATTTGGAGAGAAGTGCAAGCATACCGACTGGCTGCACAATGGTGATGTGTGCCAGCTGCTTAACATCAGTAAGCGCACATTGCAGCATTACCGTGACACGGGTGTGCTGCCGTTTACACAAATCGGGCATAAGTGCTACTACAAGCGTGAGGACGTGGAGCGGTTACTCCAAAGCAAATCGGAGAAATCAAAAACGGACAAATCCAAGAATAACAAATAAGACGAGAGAACTATGGAACAAGTAAGAGATTTGAACATGGAGGCAGACGATATGCAGGTGGTGCTGTCCGCACTAAAAGGGGTAAGCAAGCGGATTAAGGAAGTGGCACAGACACACAAACCGCTATTTGGTGGCGAGCATTTTCTCACAGGCAAGGAGGTGTGCGAACGGCTGTATATCAGTCCTCGAACATTACAGGATTATCGGGATAAGGGGATTATACCCTATACACAGCTTGCAGGGAAGATACTCTATAAGGCTTCGGACTTGGAGAAGTTACTGGAAGAGTATTACAAGATATAACAACAAAAACACCTAACGGAACATAGCCTGTTAGGTGTTTTTTGCTTTAATCTTTCCTAATATTCTTATAATATATTTACTTCTATTTATCAAGAATAGACAACAAATCTAAGCTTTTGGAAGTAAAATGCAACTTGTAAAGTATATTATAACTTTCCATAACAAAAACTCATTCCCCTTACATTTGCAAAATTACCATCTTTTATCTCTTGCAAAAATAGCTGAGCACACATTTCTGCATCATCGCCAGCACGGTGATGTGTGCCATACGATATAGAAAAATGGTCGCATAGATAGTCGAGCGAATTATAACCGAAATCATAGATATGTCGGGCGGCACGGAGCGAATAGTAATAATCAATGTCAGGACAAGGTAGATGGTGTAGTTGTAAGGTATGGCGAATACAGCTCATTTCAAAGGTTGCATTGTGGACTACAAGATATAATATTTTTCAATACACTGATATTTAATATATTACAGCAATATAAAAGCAAACAACTTTCAATTTAGTATCATTTTAGCACCACTATTTAACCACTGCGATAATCCAAACAACGAAACAAATACTATCATAGAATTGGGAATGGGTTTGGCTTGAATTTGCTTCTAAAAACGCGCATAAAACTTGTTTTATATCTAAATTTTGTATTTTTTCTACGAAAATACAAATTATAATTTGATATATGAGATTTTATTTGTATCTTCGCACCGTGTAATAGATAAACTCAACGAATATGATAGCAGAATTCACCATTGAAAATTTTTTCTCAATAAAGTCTCCACAAAAGATAAGTTTTGAGCCTTCGTCAGATACTTTTATGTCTGATGAATATTCGTATGAAGTTAAGGACGGGGTAAAGTTACTAAAAGTAGGCATCATATATGGTGCTAACGCTTCCGGCAAAACCAACATCTTGAATGCTGTTGAATTTTTCAGGATGCTTGTGCTTAGGATGCCCAAAGACCGAAACGAGAAAACTGAGGTTGTTCCTTTCATGCTGGATGATACATCAAGGAATGAAAAGACTAAGATGTCAATGGTATTCTATATTGGTCAGTCGAAGTATATCCTTACTTTTGAATTGGATGCAAAATATATCCATTCCGAGACGCTGATTGTTTATGATTCTATCCGACCTACCAAATTGTATAGCCGCAGTTATGATGCAGCAACCGATTCCACGACAATAGATTTCGGCGTAAATCTGAAAATGACAAAGAAAAGTCAAGATGTGATTTCCGGCAACACTATTAATAATAGCAGTGTGCTTGCCGCATTTGGTAAAAGCAACGTGGAGCGGACTAAACTGAATGATGTGTACGATTATTTCGCCAAACAGGTGAAAGAGGTACTCGCACCGGGTATGTTGCTTTCGGGCTATGTCAAGTCACGATTGGACAAAGACGAATCGGGTGACTTAAAGAAGTTTATCCTAAACTTCCTGAAAGCCTCTGACTTCAACATAGAAGATGTTGCATTACACGAGGAGGAGAAATTGATTACCCCAGAACTGGAGCAACTGATTCAGAATGCCCCTATTGGCGATGAAGCAAAAGCCGATATGCTTAGAAAGGGGAAAATCACAAATACCGAATTGACATTCAAACATAAAGCTGGCGATAAACTTTATGATTTGTCGGAAGAATACGAATCCAACGGTACAATGAGGTTTTTAGGTATGGCTGTGATTCTGAATTTCTTGCTAAAGACCAATCGGTTTGTTCCGATTGACGAAGTCGAAACAAGCATCCACTACGAGCTGTTGGCTTATTTTATAAAGGTCTTTTTGGCGAATAGTGAAGGAACATCGCAGATGCTGCTTACAACTCACGACATCAACCTTCTTAATGAAAATTTCATTCGTCGTGACACAATATGGTTTACCGACAAAGACGAACTTGGCGAAACCAAAATAGTGCGTTTGTCTTCTTTGGGGCTACATAAGAATCTCTCTCCATATAATGCCTATAAACAAGGTAAATTAGTAAAACTGCCGTTCCTTGGCAGTCAGTATATCAATTTAAACGACTGACAATATGGGACAAACAGTAACAAAAAGTATTGCCATCATAGGCGAAGGAGAGACCGAATGGTTCTATTTCGACTCTTTGAGGGTAGCGTGTCGCTATCCTTTCAAGGTTGCGCCTGATTTTCCACAGCATAGTGACATCAAGCATATCCTAAAACTGGTAGAATCCTACTTGAACAAGCAATATGATTTCATCGTATGTCTGTTTGATATGGATAGACTATTTCAGTTTCCATCTGAAATGCAGTTGTATCAGCGGGCAAAGAAGAAATATGCTGCAAAGAGATATGCCGGAAGGGTGATGTTTGTAGAAACGAATCCTTGCACGGAATTTTGGTTCTTGCTTCATTTTCTGCCAAATGTGATTTATCGGCGATACGAGAGTTATGAACAACTGCTTCCTGAATTGCAGAAGTATATGCCTGGCTACGAGAAGACAAAACGGTATTTCATACGCACCAACCTCTACAAATACTTGACTGAGAATGGCGATTTGGAACGAGCGATGTTAAATTCTGAAAAGTTGTGCCAACTCTGCAAAGAATCGCCAGAGGATTTGAAGGCGTATTCAGAGGTACATGGAGTGATTAAGTTGCTAAATAATATGTAAACAAATATAAATTTAAGAAAGATATGAGCTTTGACAAGAACAAACATTTGAGAGAAGTATTAGAGACACACAAGATGTGCCATGTTCAGGATTTCGTGGATAAGGTAAAAAAACGCAGGGAGGAGGTTAAGACTAAAATGCACGACAAATATGGCAGCGACAAATATCCATCGTTTTGCTCCGGTAGTTTTGCTAAGCATACCGCCACAAATGTGAAATTCGACCTTGATTTGGTGGAGCCATTCAAACATAATGCTTTCAAAACGTTACAAAAGATGTTTGATAGCGTATATGATTTCCTTGCAGAAGAGTATAAAGATACAAATGTAACCATTCGCAAACAAAAGGTTTCCATTGGCGTAAGCTTCCCTATTGAAGAAGGGGATGATAAACCCGTTGAACTTGATGTGGTGCCAGGTAGGGAGCTAAGTGATGATAACTATTGTGATTCACAAGATTTGAACCTATGTTTTAATGCAGACCATTGGGGATTTAAGAAGGGAACTAGCCAGAAAACTAATATTCATAAACAGATTTCGCATATTGAGGGAAAGTCGAGCGAGCGTCAGATTATCCGCCTACTTAAAATATGGAAAAAACAAAAGGATAAGAAATACAAATCGTTCGTTATAGAGCTGGCTGTAATAAAAGCCCTTGATGGCTATGATGGTGATAATTGTCTTTGGCCAAAATTAAAATTCACAATGGAGTATCTACGCGACCACATAGCAGAAAGTTGTTTTCATCTTTATGATCCAGGTAACACTAATAACGATGTTATAGCGGCAATGCAGGACTATGATAGACAATCGTTTAAATCGGATATGGAAAGTATGCTCAACAATATAGATAGTAATCCTGATGTGTACCTGCCTTACTACTTTAAAGTAAACGAAAAATATAGCGGATATAAAGAGAAGGATGCGGGTACAGCTTACCCTACAAGTACAAAACGATTCGGATAGTATAGAATATGATGACGGCAGATAAAATAAAGGAATTGATAGGTACACTTTCTGGAGTTATCCTTGTTGATGATTTTACCATCGATGAGGCTGGCTTGTTGAAAGGTCGTATTGCTGTGGCTACAGGCCAAGACAATACATATTTGGAATGGAATGTAGAAATCAGCCCTACCTACCCGTTTAAAGTTATGGGCCGTGAACCTATCTATTTTCAAAATAAGAATCTGCTATACTATCCGCATATTATGCAGGGTGGAAATCTTTGTATGCATCCTGCAGAATATGAGAATGCTGAAAGTCAGTTTGTGAACGATTTGAAACAACTTAAAGAATGGATAGATAAATACTATGTAAAGGAAGAAAAGGATGTCCATTATGAGCATCTGGTGGTGAACCATTGTCCAATCCATAAGAAGTATTATACTTTTTGCTTTGCAGAAATTCAAGAGGACTTTGCTGAAGGTGACTATGGAATTGTACACTATGCGACGTTGCCAACAGGTCAAAAAAATGACTGTCAAGTCTCCAACTATGTGGTACAAAGGTTTGTGTCGTACCTGAAGACGAAGAAGGTATTGCCATGTAAGATTAGCAAGTCCTACCAAGAATTAAGGTCGTTTGCTGGCGTATATTGCCTACTGAGCGACACCCCATCGGTTTGTAACAAGTTTATTGTTGAGGAGTACGATTCTATCAAGGGGCTATTTTCGCAGAGTCAGAAGAACTATATTCATAGTTTTGTGGTATCGCATAGAGACAAGTATGATTTCTTCCCGTTGTTCTGTGGATATAGAATTCCCGAAGGTGGCGTTCACTGGCAGGCAATGATTCTCTTCATGGATGACCTGCCGATAGAACCTGTGCGGGTGGGCACTGGTAAAAATAGGCTTTGGTTCACTGATTTTAGGCAAGGGCAAATCCAATGGGCAGAAACCGTGGATATTTCCTATAAGTATTTCTTTGGGCGTGGAGCTATGCCAGAAGAACTGGCTAACAAAAAAATGCTGATTATGGGTGTCGGGGCTATAGGAAGTATTTTGGCTGAAACTCTAACAAGATGTGGTGCGAAAAACCTGACTCTATATGACATAGACAATAAGGAACCTGGTAATGTTTGCCGGTCTGCATATCCTTTTTATACAGGTATAATTGAGAAAACCTTGGATATAACAAATTTACTGACGCAAATTTCGCCTCATGTTGAATGTTCCAGTTTGAAGTCTATTGCTGACTTAGTGATAAAAACATATGTGGCAGGGCATGAAGACAAAAGTGCTCTTGCAGAGTTCTTTGATGAGTTTGATGTGATATTTGATTGTACTACGGATAATCAGTTAATGAGGGTAATGGATTCCGTGGGTACGAAAGCTCTGCTGGTTAATCTATCTATAACAAATCATGCACAGGATTTGATATGTGCCTTTTCGCCCAATGTGCCAGAAACAGTTTTGTTGATATATGGCTTGCTTAAGCGTGATACGGAAACTGATATGTATAATCCCACAGGGTGTTGGAATCCCACATTTAAGGCTTCATATAACGACATAGAATGCAAAGTACAGATCGCCTTGAAACATATTATCAAGATGTTGAGCAGGCTAGAACCCTTAAGTAATTTTTATATAACAGAAGATGACTTGAATTTAAGAATAAACAAGTTATGAAGTATTATTTGGCGAGTAATGATTTATATATAAAGATACAAACCTCTGTGTTCAACCAAATACAGTTGCAGGCAGAGGGCGAATATCCCAATGAAAACGGAGGAATGCTCGCAGGACGATATTCTGCAAATAGGCATACGGTATATATAGAGCAGGTCGTTGTGCCTGTGGAGAAATTGACAGGCAGGACAACGTTTAAGCGTAACGCCAAGGGGCTGGAAAAAGTATGGGAACAATTAGCCAAGGATGGGTTGCGATATGTAGGCGAATGGCATAGCCATCCCAATGGCTCCACACAATATAGTAGTACTGACTTGGCGACTATGATAGATATTGAGAAGGAAGTGACCATTGCGAATCCGTTGCTACTGATAGTTGGTGTGAGAAGCGATGGGATTAGTTCCCATACCTTTTATTGTTACAAGAATAATGAATTACTGGAATACAAGAAGATGGTAGATTTAAAAGAATTATTTCATGGTTTGCAAGAACAGATGCAGACCAGCCTGAATGTAAACAGGACGTTTATCGCACACCCTAGCAGTAAGGGTGATGCAACTGAGCATCATTGGATAAATTTTTTACGCACATACCTTCCAGACAGATACAAGATGGATAAGGCTATTGTGATAGATTCAACAGGCAATGTTAGTGAGCAGATGGACATTGTCATCTATGATGCCATTTATACACCTTTCATTTTCAAGCAAGATGATTTTATGTATATACCAGCAGAAAGTGTGTATGCTGTGTTTGAGGTGAAGCAGGATGTTAAAGGACATATAGAATACGCTGCACTGAAAGTTGAGAGTGTACGTAAACTTAAAAGAACTAGTATTGGCATGGTAGCATCAGGAAGGAATACAATTGCCAGACCATTAACTAAGATAATTGGCGGAATTTTAACTACGACAAGTTCCTACATTGGAAACGATACAGTGAAAAAGCAGCTTAAGGAACTGGCGGGATTACAGACATTAGATTTAGGATGCTTCTGTGATACGGGTAGCTTTTATGTTGATTACAACGAAACAGTTCCCGAAGGAATAAATCCAACCAACAATGTTAACGATAATCGCAGATATATTGAACAAGTGTATAATAGCCGCGAAATAAATGAGATTAAGTTTAGCGACAAAGATGTGTCTTTATTTACATTCTTTCTTCAGCTTGTGAGCTATTTAAAGTCTATTGGTACTGTCCCCGCGATAGATATTAATGCATATCTGAAAGCCATTCATGCAGAAATTGACGAAGATATTTAAGAGTAGATGCAATAGATTTCGTGAACTATCGCATAATTGCTCCTCGTTTCAATTTTACTCTTAATTTTTCACATAGGTTTTATCATGAATTTGATGAAGGTATAATCAAGGTGGTTATGTCGTTATATAAAATACGGAAACCATCTTGATTAGATTATTCTTTTGAAGCAAGTACCTCTCGTATATGCTGTTGGTTTTTATCATCAATGCCAAATAGTTCATACAACTGTGCATTTACATCTCCATTGTAATCAATAATACCATTGGCACCTGAGTAATCCAATAAATCCGGAACTTTCTTTGCCAACGAGGTTAGGGATTCATCAGTAAGCAAGAAGGCGAAACGGATTATCTCACTTGTAGCATATCTAAAGAAGTTCTTGGCTTCTTACTCTGTTGCGAATGTTTTCAGTGCTACACGAGAACGACCGAATGCGCTATGATTATCTACGATAGCGATTTGATTGCTACGTTTTTGTCCTCCGGCATTGGCGCTTGATACGATGACTTTCCACCTGTTCAAATGTTCAAGTCCGGTTGTAATAACGTCTTTACTAGCCACATACCAACGTGCTCTTCCACTCTTACCAGCTTTATCATTGGTGAAAAGTTTGATTTCTAATTCTGGGTCAAAATAATCACCTTCGTTATATTCTCTTACAAGTGTTGGATTTCGTTCCACAAAATCGCTTTCTATAGAAAATAATTTCTGAGATAAGACTGACTCGTGTAAAGTGTTGTATTTTCCTATGATGACATCTAAACAAGAAACTATTTCATTATCAAGAGGATTCAATGGAAATAAATCTTCTTTTGGATTATCAGCATAAACTGTTATATCTTTTCCGTTTTTAGAATAGATGTATTTAAAACCATTACTTTCTTTATGTGTGTCTTTCATCACAATGGATAAGCCATCAGCAATACCGACTTCTTTGAACACATCTGTTGAATCCGGAAAGAATTTCAACAAACACAAGTGAGGGTCATTTATTTGCGACAAACCAAACTGTTCCAATCCTTTCCCTGAGCGATGAATCCACCTCGCACCGGGATAGATGAGTGAAGTATATCTTCCTAGTCTATCGCTTATTGTCTGAAAATATTGGAAGATACTTGAACTTCGTTTTTGTCCATTTGCAGTTTCCTTTTGTGCAACAACCTCCTGATACGGTGGATTACCTACTATTGCATTTATTTTCACGTCTTTTCCTACTAAGTTATGAACTTTCTTGATGAAAAGTTCGGGTTGATTCTTGATTTTGTTGATTAAGTCTTCTGGTGCCCACATATTCACAGAGCCTTTGCGGAAACCCATAAGGGTGCGCCGGGTAATGGCTTTGGCCATCGGTGTTTTGCAGATGACAAAAATACTCTCGCTTACCACTTTGTCCCAAATGGCAAGGTGCTCATCAAGGGTCTGAGGCGAGAACATCGCATCCTTGCAAACACGGCGGTAGAGGTTGTAGGCGAGGTAGAGAGGATAAAGACCCGACTTGGAGTTTATCTCTAAGAGGTGGCTTCCAGGGGCGAATACCTCGTCGGTTACTTTGTGGTGCTCAACATAGCGCAGCTCGGTGATAGTTTCGCTGAAATCCTCGTTGAAAAAAGTATAACCGCCAAGTGTATCACTCATGTGCATGTTCACCACACGCCACGGAGTCAATACTGTTTCCTTGTCGGGATTGCGGAAGGTGGAGAATATGTCGGTGATACGCTCGATGCGTTCCTCGATGGTCAGGCGGTCGGCAGCGCGAGCCATGGCACGGATGCGCTTGCCTGCGGCGGCGAAGATGTCCGGGTCGTAGTAGCGTTTGAACTTGTTGAACGTGGTTTTGGTTACGCCACGTGGCATAAATTCTTCCCACGACTGAGGGTCGACGAGTGAAGTGAAGTTCTCGATTGTCAACTGTTCATCCTCGTTCTCAATCCTTGCACCGTAGATAAGCAGGGGCATACGGATTGAGATGCCGCGAAGGATAGAGACGGCATCTTCTTTCAGCTTTTTCTTTTTCTTCAATTCTTCGAGGCGAACCTTCTCTTCATCGGTCAGTTCCTTTTTCTTCTTCTTTTCGAGTTTTTCCTTCTCCTCGTATTCCTCATTGGTCAGACCTTGGGCATTGATATCAATGTTACCGCTGTTGCCAATAGCCTTGGTCTGTCCGATAATGCCTTTAAGCTCTTTGAAGTCCTTGACAGCCACTTCATCAAGTTTCAGCAGTTCGTCGGTGTAGAGATAGCCATCTTCAAAGCCGTTGCGCACAACACGCTCCACATAGACTTTCTTTAACTGCTCCATCATCTTGTTGGCATCGTAAGGCTTCATCATGCTGCCCTCCATACCGATTACGGGGCAGAAATTGAGGAAGTCACCGAGAGCCTCACGTTGCGCATCGGTGGTCTTTCCAGCTTTGTGAGAAACACGCGGCACAGAGGCAAGCACTTGCAGTGTACGGTCGGGCGCAAAGTCGAACACATAGCAGTCTTCCTTGACAAGCCCGTTTATAGAATAGGGTGTCTGAACACGGAAGATGGTCTGCATATAAGCGGATGCGGCTGTATTAAATGAGCCTAAGAGCATCAACACCCCCATCCATTGAGGGACACTCACGCCTGTGGTCAGTCTGCCACAAGAGAGTGTTATTGTGCCATGCTGCGCTTCGGAGATAGCTTTATTTACCTTTTTGAGAGCTTCTTCACGGTCTTCTTCCTCATCACCGTCACCCGCCACATTTACAATGTCGAAGTTGCCGAACACCGGATGCTCCTTGAGCATGGCCGAGAGAGCCTTTGCCGCTTTCAAGCCCGGTACCATCCATAAGGTATGGCAGAAGATGTTACGGTATTTGGCATTGGCAAATGGGTACATACTTTCTGGGTCTTCTTTGGTAAGAAGATTGAGAAAACGGAATACATCGGCATGATGCAAAAACTCTCCGTTGTCATTAGTTCGGAAGAACTCTTTGAAATTGAAGGCTATGTCCTCATCGGCAAAGTCGCACAACAGCCTGCCAAGGTCGTAAGTATAGATGTTCATTCGGGGCAATCCTGCGTATGGATTGGGGTCGCCGAAATGATTTTGATCCCATTCCTGCTTAGCTTGTTGCTCCATGGTGTAGTCCCACGTAAACATTTCCTCCTCGGTGGCATCGTCCATAAGGTTGAACGGAGTGCCGGAGAGCTGGAGAATTTTGGTGGAATTCTTTGTTAGTTCGGCAATCACTGCCTTGCCGAGTGCGGTCTGAGTGCCTTCATGGGCTTCGTCAATAATGATGTAGTCCCACGGAGTAGAGAAAATATCATCGTTCTTGTCAAACTTACCGCCAACAGTCTCAGATCCACGAAGGTCTTGCATCGAAGCGAAGAAAACATATCTCAAACCCTCACGCTTGTGGCGGCTTTCAAGACTGGCGAAAGAAGAACCGTGATTTTTCGAGCCATAGGCATAGCCGGGACTGTCGTAGAAAATTTTGTCAAAGTCCTCAAACCATCCGGCATCGACCACAGGGCGGTGAGTGAGTATAAGGGTACGGGAGAATTGCATCTCCTTGGCGACTTGGAGAGCTGAGAGTGTCTTACCGAAACGCATCTTGGCGTTCCAGAGCATACGGCGGCTTTTGTCTCCTGCCTTCTTGTAGAGTTTGACTGTCTTGGTTATAGCCTTTGTCTGTTCGGGACGAAATTCGATAGGCGACCGTCCGATGCTTATTTCGCAGGGATTGAGCGATTCGCGTCCCTCTTTTATGGCAGCGATGGCTCGTTTGGCGGTTTCAAGATCAGTGATAAACCACTCCTTGCCGCCTTTGTCGATATTATGAAACTCCTTACGCTGAATACCGCTGCGCTTCAATACCTCATGCACATCCTTGTCGTTGAAACCTATAGTCCGTGAGCCTTTACGGTAGCTGGCAGATTCGGTATAAAGTAGTTCGTAGGCAATTCCGGCGGTGGCTGTATATTGGTCGATGCGGTTACGGGCTGCTTTGTTGAGCACATTACTGTTAGGTGCAATGGAGGTGATGTCCACCTCGTCTGGGTCAACATCCATAGTAGCCTCACCTATTTTGAGGCAGTCTCGATGTGCGTTGTCGTTGATGCGGAACACATAAATTAGCTTGGGTTTCAGTTCTTCAAAATACTTGGTTTTCATGGGCAGTCACTTTATGAGGTCGATGAATCTGATTCGCTTTCCCTTTTTGCCCGTTACCTTGTCGTTGGCACGCCAGTCCTTGATGATGCAGTAAGTTCCGTTATGTTTACGGATGTTGTTTTTAATACAACCTTCGCATTGATTGACCTCTTCCTTCTCGCCAAACAGGTCTGGAACGACAGTACGACGTTCTCCGCAACTGTTCGGTACGACACCTTTCAACCCGTCCATCTGCCACACATTCCATGAAATGATATAGGCGATGTAGTTGACGGATTTCAGCTGCGGGTCTTTTCCGAACTTGTTACAGTAATACTCGATGAAAGAAAAGAGAAGGGCTTCACGGGCGAGCAGAAGATTGTCACCCTGCCATTCGTAGGCATAGATACTCTTGTAGGCATCCTGTACGGCTTCCAGCCATTCGCCGGAAGTAGCCGTATTCTCACTGACGACACGGAGCTTCCTATCAAGCAGACCGATACGTTGTTCCACCGGAATAAACTCTCCGGTAGTGGTGTCATAACGGCTCACAAGATAGGGTGCTTCGCCACAAGTGATTTCCATACGGTTATCACGCACATAATCTTTCCATGTCTTGCCTTCAGGAAAGGTTATCCTCTCCTCATTGACTTGCCATGTGTTTGTGCCGTCGTCTGTGGTTATCTCCTTGTTGAACACATCCTTTCTGCCAAACCAAGCCTCGTCGATCAAGTTGTTCTGCGCATTGCAAATCCATGACGGTGTGAACACTTCCGCCATTTCCCGGGAGCGTGCTGTTTGTGTGTCATGGCTTTTGAAGACACGTGGCATGATGACATGCCCGTTATCTCCGGTAATAAGATGAGGGAGAATAGGTGAATCATATTGATACTCCTTACCAAGATGTTCATAGTCGAAAGTTGCCCAAAAGATATTGTGCTGAATATCCTCCTTACTCATTGTATGGTCTTTAAGCAGGATATTCAGCAATTCGGGCGAAAGAAGAAAGATACTATCTTCCAATATATCAACTTCAACAGGCATATTTACCTCTGGTTATTATTATCTCTTGATAAGAGATATAGTTTACCTTGCAAAGATACGCATAATATTTCAAATATTACGTTAAATCCTCACTTATAATGGTATACAACAGATGATTTTTGTGAATTCGCAGAGTCAACCCGCAAGTGCAAAATTATAAAACGTATTTGAAGAATTCACACTTTGGAGTAGAAAAGTTTAATTTTTCTCTCGGTCTTTCGTTCAATTTCTTTTGTATCGACATAATTCTCTTGTCTGTATAATGTTCAAACGAATCCTTTTTCGGTATATATTGTCTGATTAGTTTATTTGTATTTTCAATAGCTCCCTTTTGCCAAGAACAATATGGATCAGCGAAGTACACGGGCACGCCTAAGAACTTGGTAATGTCCTTATGTGCTGCCAATTCAGGTCCGTTGTCTGTTGTCATGGTCTTCAGCCTGTCCTTGTATGGTAGCAGCAGTTTCCTAACTACCTTTGCCAGAGGCTTTGACAGCTTTCCAAATGGCAGTTTCTGCATAAGTAGCATATTGGTGGATTTCTTCACCAGTGTGAGTATGGCATGCTGGTCAGGGTCTACGATTAAGTCCATCTCAAAATCTCCGAATCTCTTCCCGTCAACCTCCTTACTTCTTTCATGGATACTCAACCTGTCTTTAATTGGAAGATGTCTGCCCTTGGGACGATTCCTGTATTTCATCTTATGTCTTGTGTGTTTGGCAAGTTCCCCTGTTGTATCATTATGGATGATATTATAAATGGATTGGTGGGACACCTTTATCCCCTCACTCTTGCGCAGATAACCTAATATTTGTCGTGGAGACCACTGGTCATTGGTGATATATTCCTTAATCCTCCAGACTAATTCGTCGGAGAGCCTGGCGTTCTTTACCGTTCTCTTTCTGCGCTGCATAGCCATATCGTGCGCCTTTGTCCAAATATACTTTCCCGATGACGTACTGTTGCGTTTGATTTCACGTGAGAGTGTTGACTGACTGATGCCGACGATTGTAGCAATCTCTTTTCTCCCTGTTTTCTTTTGGAGTAAGGCGAAAATTTGCGACCTTTGCTCCGAGGTTAATTGATGATATTTCACAATACAGAGTTAATTAATCTTGGGGAGACAGAGGTCTCCCTTTCTTTTTATTTGTATTGCTGGTTGTTTCTTTTTCCTCGCCGAGAGATGCAGACAACCTCTCGCTACGCTTCGAGAACGTCTGCATCTCTCGACGAGGGCTACTCTTTTATTGCACTTCGTTTTGTAACTTGCAATTTGGTTTTATAAATCTGCCATATCTTGCATTTATAGTGCTAATTATCAGTGTTTATTTATTTGGGATAACTCTCTTATCAAGAGATTCGTTTTTTCGCTCAACACACTTCACCATAAATTCCCGCTCAAAAATCTTTCAGAATAAGATTGTTTGCTTTATCCACCAAGCTTGTGTCAAGTGATGCAAGATAGATGTGCGTGGTTTCTTCCGAATCGTGTCCCATACCCTCACTGATGACTGAAAGAGGGATATTTTTGCTCTTGGCAACACTCGCCCAACAATGGCGAGCCACGTGCATAGTGAGCGGTATGTGTAACCCAGCCAGCTTTGCGACTTCCTTCAATACCACATTGATGCGGCAGATGGCATTACGGTATTGTGTCCGTTCATCGGAATACGGATTGGTGATTATCGGCAGGAGATAATGGGTAGCGGTATTCGTTCCATACTTGGCGATTATGTCTTCCATACATTTCTCCCACTTGATGGTAAGTTGCTGCCCGGTCTTTCTTCTCCGATATGTGATAGTTCCATTCTTCAAGTCCAACTTTTTCAGATAAGCCATGTCTATGAACGACATACCACGGGTGTAGAACGAGAAGAGAAACATATCTCTTGCATACTCCAGATCTATCACATAGTTGTCTGCCTCCCGAAATGCCTCTACTATTCCGCTGCTATTTAGTTGCAAGGCGTTAAACTCCACAAGTATATATCCATCAG
>NZ_ADFQ01000035.1:0-1197 GCF_000177355.1 Prevotella amnii CRIS 21A-A | reverse complement strand
TTCAGGGGAGTAACGGACATTCCTTTCTTCCTTTACAGGCTTATGAAATTATGTGCCTGAGAGGAGAGGGCTTGCAACTGGGTTTTACGACTGACCCCCTATATCTGCATCATATAAGAATATATGTAAAAAAAAAGATGCTTAAAAAGTATATGATTAACTTTTAAGCATCTATTGTTGCGGAGGCAAGACTCGAACATGCGACCTCCAGGTTATGAGCCTGGCGAGCTACCAACTGCTCCACTCCGCGGTATAAAAACGACTAAAACAGATATAAATTCTGTTTCTTATTAGTGGGTGCAAAGGTAATAATAATTATGGGAAATGCAAAAGTAAACTGAAATATAATTATAAATTTAACAATAAAACACTATTTAAAACATTTTTACATATTGCTACTTGCTATCGAATATATTTATAACATTTTTTCTAAGTCTTCTATAGCTCTTTTAATATCTACTGCAAAAGTTGAATGATTAAGTAGAAAATCATTATTTCCATGTGATAAAAGTTTATAAAGATCAGTGTTCATACATTCCACAAATGAATTAATAGCCAATTCTATATCATCTTTTTGCTGTAAGCTATTTGAAAATTTATATACTCTATACTTCTGATGAAAGAAGCTATAAGCCTGTTCTATACTATCTTTTGTAATCATTTTTGTTTTTCTTATTTGTATTATATTTAATGTGTACTATCACCATGAATATGCAAAGATAATTATCTTTTAAATTACTAAGTTATGATTATTCAAAAAAATGCAGTATTTGCAGAAATTATATCTATTCATAGAGTCAACCAGTAAGTGCAAAATTACAAAACGTATTTGAAGAATTCGCGTTTTGGTGTAGAAAAGTTTAATTTTTCTCTCAGCGAGAAAAAAAACAACCAGCAATACAAATAAAAAAAAGGAGACCGCTGTCTCCCAAAGATTAACTAACTTTGTATTGTAAATGTATCATCAATTAATCTCGGAGCAAAGGTCGCAAATTTTCGCCTTACTTCAAAAGAAAACAGGGAGAAAAGAGATTGCCGCAATCGTCGGCATCAGTCAGTCAACACTATCACGTGAAATCAAACGCAACAGCACGCCATCGGGAAAGTATATCTGGACAAAGGCGCACGATATGGCTATGCAGCGCAGAAAGAGAACGGTAAAGAACGCCAGGATCTCCGATGAATTAGTCTGGAAGA
>NZ_ADFQ01000036.1:0-21447 GCF_000177355.1 Prevotella amnii CRIS 21A-A | reverse complement strand
AGTTATCATGGTCGGTATTAACGCGGATACTCTCTGCTAATATTAATTCCATACCTTTTTCACCGATACGATTTCTGAAGTGAACTAACTCGGAAGCGTCACAGGGTTGTTTGGGCATAAATTCAAGTCCACCACAAAAATATTGATAGTAAGCATTCTCACTCCATTGAGAAACCACCATTTCATCTGAAACATTACGCAAATGTTTTAAGATTAAAAGACCACACATCAGGCGAATAGGATGAGCCGGGCGACCATTAGTATTGCAATACAATGGAGAAAAAGCATTTTCAAAACACTCCCAATTAATCTTATTACTAAGTTGGAAAAGGGGATGTTGATGACTAAGCATGTCCTCTAAAGAAGAGAACAAAGAGAGCTGTTTGGATGTACGTTTAAGCATAAATATCTGCAAGAATTATAATGTAAAGGTACAAAAACTTGCAGATATTTGCAAATAATTTATAGCATAATATACTATGAATCAGATGAATATTAGGCTTTTAAGGGTGGACTAACTAATCAAATAGCAGATTACTATTTTGCTCCTATAGGAAAAATAAAAAACAAAAACATGCTAATTCCCTTTTACCATCATTTTAGCAAAAACAAGATACCACCTTTTCCAGCTGTAAGTTTAAACAAATTCACTGAAATTGTCAGATTATAGCTTTTCAATAAATTTGATATTCCTTCTTTATATTTTGCAGCATTTCCTCTTGTTTCGTTTCCTTTTTACTCATTATAATCTTCATTGCAAAAGGCTTGGGTAGTATAAGATAAGTTCTCTTATCGCCTGCAGATCCTTCCTGATAAGGCTGTGCTTTATAAGTGGATATAACATTGTAAATATACTCTCCTCTCCTTTTCTTGCTATCAAATTTTTCCTGTATATAATTGGCATATTGGCAACCACTTAGATAAAAAGAATCTCCTGATTGCTGATATTCCACCTCCACGTCTATCTGCCAGTCTTTATACTTATGTCCATAGAATACATTAATCGTAGAACGCACAAAGGCATTTGTTTGATTCTTAATATTATACTCTAACCCTGTAGATCGTTTAGCCCTGAGTATGACATTCCTTATCGTATCTATACATAAATAGCCCGAGTCCTTCCATTCTTTTTTTGACTTGAATAGGATTCTCACTACATTAGTCCCCAATCCTTCCTTCTGCTCATCTAAATAAAATGTATGTTCCTTTACGAATTTCTCGTCCATATCAGAAACAAAATCATGATAAAGCATATTTTTAAGATTGCCGAAATCACACCCAGCATTATGATCTTTAAAGGTGATAATATTCTCCACGGGATCAATTTCAAAGAATTCGTTCTTTCTAACTAATCCTTTACTCACAAAACGGTACAACTCTGTATTACCGACACTTTGTGTCTTATAGTCATAATTTTGCACTACATTATTTCTATATTTTTCTGCTTTAGTCTTGATAAAATTCTTCAGCATAGGTTTAATCCAAACTGGCTCTCCTACATAATTCACCACAATCTCCGAAAGCATTCGTATAGTCTGTTCCAAAAACAGCGTATCAGGTAACATTTTCACGCATATTTTCTGATAGTTAACATGTGAGACTGTAAGACTATCAAAGGTAAAATCCAAGTTCACGCGACCCTGTTGGTCACTGAATGTGCTTTTCACTTTCCCTTGATAAGTTGTATAGACACTTGCCCTGCCTACAGGAATATCATTTACTTTATCCCACAGCACAAAATGCCTCTGTGCGTATAAACCCACAGATAAAAACAAGGAAACAACTATGATAGAAATTCGTTTATTCATTTAATATATAAGTTGTATTATGTTCACTAATTGTTTTTAATAATAGAAATATAATAATATTCAAGGAAATCTTTTAATTGCCTTTCACAAATAAGCTAATTTTAATTCATATCACCTATATAAACGTATTATTTGGTACTGTCCTATAAAAGAGTGTAAGCCCATATTTTTATTATCTTTGTATTTGAAATATAAAATAAGATAAGAAATGGAACTTACACAATTACAAATTTCGGAAATTATTTCTAATTACACAAGCAGTAGTGAGGGTTTTGTAACTCTTCAGTCTTTAATCATGAATTCATTGATGTTTCACGAGCGTGAATTATTCGTCAGTGAGAACAAAGATGAACAATGCAATGGCTTTCGTAGCCGTCGCTGGTATAGTCATGGCTTTGAGTTTTCTCTTCGCATTCCCCGTAGCCGTAGTGGTAATTTCTACCCTGTCCTTCTTGGATTGATACGTAACGAAAGCGAGGAGCGCGCACGTCTATTCATCCTTCTTTATACTAAGGGGCTCACAACAGAACAGATAGGCGAGGTCTCTGAGTGTGTCTATGGTCGTTCCTACAGCAAACAACAGGTTTCCTATTTGGCAAATAGTTGTCGTGATGATGTTGAGAAATGGCTTTGCCGTAATCTTTCCTCTCACTATCTGGCAGTCTATATCGATGCAACATTCATCTCCACACGTAGGGACAGACAGGTGTCAAAAGAAGCTTATTATACGATATTGGGCATACTTGAGGATGGTAGCAGGGAGGTGCTTTCAGTAGTCAACCATCCCACTGAGGGTGCCCTATGCTGGAAAGACGAGCTTGATACTCTAGAAGATAGAGGAGTTAAGGAAATAGACCGGGTTATCTCTGATGCACTAACAGGCATAGAGAACGCCGTCTGTGCCGCTTTCCCATGTGCCGCACATCAATTTTGTGTAGCACACCTCAAGCGTCAGATTATCAATAGTGTTGCCCACAAGGACAAACCCGCCATAGCCAGTGAACTTTCAGAAGTCTTTCGTATGGAAGATGATAGTGTGGATTCCTTGTGGGGATACGAACATTTTGTTACTTTTGTTGATAGATGGGAAAAGAAGTATCCAACCCTTAAGAAATACAAGACAGAAAGAAATATGGCATACTTCACATATATGGACTTCCCAAAAGAAGTGCAAAGGTGTATATATACGACTAACTGGATTAAAAGACTCAACAGAAAGTATAAAAGGACTATCAATATGAGAACATCCATGCCATCAGCACAAGCTGTTATATTTTCTTGGAATCACAATGGCAATGGAAGAAACAAAAAATGCTTATAAAAAGAAAATATACCAGTATAAAAGCTGGAAGAATATAAACGAAAATGGAAATAGAAAGGATAAAAAAGAAGAATAGCTCACACACTTTTAATGACAGTATCGAAGACTCGCAACAGGATTTTAGGACTGACCACAAAAAGTCAAAACTCTACAAAAAAAAGAGGATATGCATATTTGACATATCCTCTTATAACATGTTTTATAAATGAACTTGATTATTCTGCCTTTGTTTCTTCTGATGTTGCTACATTATCAGAAGTTTCTGACTCAACTTTTTTTGTAGAACGACGACTACGACGAGTCTTCTTAACTTCTGTTTTAAGAGTTTTAGCCATATTCTCATCAAAATCAACAAGCTCTATAAAAGCCATCTCTGCAGCATCTCCTTGACGAGTTCCCAACTTAATAACACGAGTATAACCACCAGGGCGATCACCTACCTTTACAGAAATATTCTTAAATAATTCTGTCACTGCCTCCTTATTCTGTAAATAGCGGAAGACTACACGACGCGAATTAGTTGTATCTTCTTTAGAACGTGTTATTAATGGCTCTACAAATTTCTTTAGAGCCTTAGCTTTTGCTAAAGTCGTAGTGATTCTTTTGTGCTCGATCAATGCAATTGCAAGATTTGATAACAATGCTGCACGATGAGGAGCAGTACGACCTAAATGATTAAATTTTTTATTATGTCTCATTTTTAATTCTCATTATGAATAAACTATAAGAACTGACTTCTATTTTACTTTTATAATAAATATAATCGAAAAATTAAAGGAAGCATCTTATTCTTTATCCAATTTATATTTTGTAATATCAGTTCCAAACGATAGATTCAGACCTTCGAGCAAATCATCAAGCTCTGAAAGCGATTTCTTACCAAAATTACGGAACTTTAAAAGATCTGTCTTATTATATTGAACCAAATCGCCTAATGTTTCAACATCAGCTGCTTTTAAACAATTAAGCGCACGAACACTTAAATTCAATGTTGCATCTGTAAGCTTTGTCTTCAATAACTGACGCATATGCAAAACTTCTTCATCAAATTCTTGATTATTCTCTTGATCAGGAGATTCTAACGTAATCTTCTCATCTGAAAACAACATAAAGTGATGTATAAGAGTTTTAGCTGCTTCCTTTAAAGCTTCTTTTGGAGGAATGGAACCATCCGTAGTAACTTCAATGATCAGTTTATCATAATCCGTCTTCTGTTCTACACGATACGGTTCTACAGAGTATTTTACATTACGTATAGGAGTGTATATTGAATCGATTGGGAGTACATTAACATCTGTGCAAAACTCACGATTTTCATCTGCAGGAACATAACCTCGCCCTTTATTGATGGTAAGATCAATTTGCATAGATGCCTTTGAGTCTAAATGACAAATCACCAAATCAGGGTTTAACACTTCAAATCCAGTCAGATAATTGCTGATATCACCTGCTTTAAACTCCGTGGAATTCTCTACAGTTATACTAACTTTCTCATTCTCGAATTCTTCTACTACTTGCCTGAATCTAACCTGTTTTAGATTCAATATGATGTTGGTAACATCTTCCTTTACACCTGGTACAGAAGAAAATTCATGCTCAACACCAGCTATACGAATGGTATTTATTGCAAAACCTTCTAGAGATGAAAGGAGGATGCGACGTAAAGCGTTACCTATAGTAACACCAAAGCCAGGCTCTAAAGGACGAAATTCGAATTTTCCGAAAGTCTCATTTGCCTCCAGCATCACAACTTTGTCAGGTTTTTGAAATGCTAATATCGCCATTAATTGAATGATTTTTAATTATTTAGAGTACAACTCAACGATCAACTGCTCTTTAATATTCTCTGGAATATCTGCACGGTCTGGTCTGTGAAGAAACTTACCAGCCTTTGCATTTTCATCCCACTCCAGCCAAGGATACTTACTATGGTTAAATCCTGCTAAAGCTGCTTCAATAACCTCAAGGGATTTAGCTTTCTCACGTACACCAACGACATCACCTGTCTTAACACAGTAAGAAGCAATATTCACAACATTACCATTAACTGTAATATGCTTATGCCCTACTAACTGACGTGCAGCTGCTCTTGTAGGAGCAATACCAAGACGGAAAACAACATTATCAAGACGTGATTCTAAACTCTGAAGAAGAACTTCACCAGTAATACCTTCAGATTTAGCAGCCTTCTCAAATAGATTGCGGAACTGACGTTCTAAAACGCCATAAGTATATTTTGCTTTTTGCTTTTCTGCTAGCTGAGCACCGTATTCTGAAACCTTACGACGACGGTTATTACCATGTTGCCCAGGAGGAAAATTTCTCTTAGACAATACCTTATCTGCGCCGAAAATTGGCTCACCAAAACGGCGTGCTATTCTAGATTTTGGACCTATATATCTTGCCATATTTTTTTCTTTAAACTTTTATAAGATGTTATTATACACGACGACGCTTTGGTGGACGACAACCATTATGTGGTAAAGGGGTTACATCTACTATTTCTGTAACTATAATACCCGCAGCATTTACTGCTCGGATTGCACTCTCACGACCATTACCTGGACCTTTAACAAACGCTTTAACCTTACGTAAACCTAAGTCAAAAGCTGCTTTTGCACAATCCTCTGCTGCCATTTGAGCTGCATAAGGAGTATTCTTCTTAGAACCACGGAATCCCATCTTGCCTGCAGAAGACCAAGAAATAATCTGACCTTCATTATTTGCCAAAGATACTATAATATTATTAAAAGAGCTATGCACGTGAAGCTGTCCCATAGCATCTACTCTTACACTTCTTTTCTTAGATGTTGCTGTTTTTTTTGCCATAATTAATTTCCTCCTTAAAATTACTTAGTAGCCTTCTTCTTGTTAGCAACAGTCTTCTTTTTACCCTTACGAGTACGAGCATTATTTTTTGTACTCTGACCGCGAACAGGAAGACCGTTACGATGCCTAACACCACGATAGCAACCAATATCCATTAGGCGCTTTATATTCATTTGGATCTCTGAACGAAGATCACCTTCTACTTTGAATTCAGCACCGATAATCTCACGGATCTTAGCTGCTTGCTCATCAGACCACTCACTCACCTTAAGGTCTCGGCTGATACCAGCTTTATCCAATATCTTTGCTGAACTACTTCGACCTATACCATAAATGTAGGTCAATGCGATTTCGCCACGCTTATTTTGGGGCAAATCTACTCCAACAATTCTTATTGCCATTGTTAAATAATTAATTAATTTAAATGTCTATTTACGATAAAAATCATGCAAAGGTAAGTATTATTTAGCACAATAACATACCTTTACATATTTTTAACTTAACCCTGACGCATCTTAAACTTAGGGTTTTTCTTGTTAATAACGAACAAGCGACCTTTACGACGAACTATCTTGCAGTCGGCTGTACGCTTTTTTAATGATGCTCTTGTCTTCATATCTTTGATATTTATTTGTATCTGAAAACAATTCTACCCTTTGTTAAATCATAAGGACTCATTTCTACCTTAATCTTATCACCGGGTAAAATCTTAATGTAATGCATTCTCATCTTTCCAGAGATATGAGCAATGATTTCTACACCATTCTCTAACTCTACACGAAACATTGCGTTGGAAAGTGCTTCTAGGATTATACCATCCTGTTCTATTGCAGTTTGCTTTGCCATATATATTAATAACTCTGTTTTTATTTTCTAATTTGACATATAATAAATTTAACTCATACAGACAAATAAATGACTAGCACTAATTTAATATTTATATTATATCTTTTTAGAATCTATTTTTAAGACAAAGAATTTAATAGGCTGATACACCATTACGTGTATGACCAGAATTTAATAGACCATCATAATGACGCATCATCAAATGAGATTCTATCTGCTGTAAAGTATCAATAACAACTCCAACAAGAATCAATAATGATGTTCCGCCAAAAAATTGTCCAAAAGCATCCTGAACATTAAGTAACCCTGCAAAAGCTGGCATAACAGCAATAAAGGCTATAAATAAGGAACCTGGGAAAGTGATACGAGACATTATAGTCTCTATATAATCTGCAGTTTCCTTGCCTGGACGAACTCCTGGTATAAAACCATTATTACGTTTCATGTCCTCTGCCATTTGGGTTGGATTTAATGTAATTGCTGTATAAAAATAAGTAAATGCAATAATCAGAATAACATAAACAATATTATATGGCAGGCTCTTAGTGTTCATCATCGCCTGAAGTACAGAACTAGAACTATCAGTCGAATATTGTACTACTGCTAAAGGAATAAACATCAATGCTTGAGCAAAGATGATAGGCATTACATTTGCAGCAAACAATTTTAAAGGTATATACTGACGCGCACCACCATATTGCTTATTTCCTACAACCTTCTTTGCGTATTGCACAGGAACTTGTCTTGTCCCTTGGACTAAAAGAATCGCAGCACATACTACAAGATATAGAACAATTATCTCTACAATAAACATAACGAATCCACCACCTGTTATAGCCTCAAAGCGGCTTGTTAGCTCTTGAAAAAACGCTTGCGGTAGACGTGCTATGATACCCAACATAATGATTAAAGAGACACCATTGCCCACACCTTTATCTGTAATACGCTCACCTAACCAAAGAATAAACATTGAACCAGCTGCTAAAATAATAGTAGCTGGTATTGCGAATGCCGTCCAAGAAATACCAGAAGCAACTGCTCCTGCTGCTTGTGCTCTCAGGTTAGTTAGATACATAGGTGCCTGAAACAGTAAAATAAATACTGTCAAGGCACGTGTATACCAATTTATTTTCTTTGTTCCACTTTCGCCCTCACGCTGTAACTTTTGAAAATAAGGAACAGCAACGGCAAGAAGCTGCATAACGATAGAAGCTGAGATATAAGGCATTATTCCTAATGCGAATATAGACGCATGGGAAAATGCACCACCTGAGAACATGTCCAAAAGCGACATTAAGCCACCTGCAGTCTGCGACTGTAATTTTTGCAATAATGCTGGATTAATACCAGGAAGAACCACAAATGATCCAAAACGGTAAATTGCTGCGAACAAAATGGTGATAAGAAGACGCTGACGCAAATCTTCCACCTTCCAACAGTTCTTCAGTGTCTCAATAAACTTCTTCATCTACTTAGATTATAGTTGTATTACCACCTACTGCCTTGATAGCCTCTTCAGCAGTTTTAGAGAACGCATTAGCTTCAACTTCTAGTTTAGCCTTTAACTCACCTGTACCAAGTATCTTTACGAGATCTTTGTTACGAACTAAGCCTGCAGCTTTAAGATCTACTAAACTAATCTTTGTCAAATTAGACTTTTCTGCTAAACTCTGAAGAGTAGAAAGATTTACAGGTACATATTCCTTATGGTTAATATTTTTAAAACCACCTTTTGGAACACGACGCTGTAATGGCATCTGACCACCTTCAAAGCCTATCTTTCTCTTATAACCAGAACGAGCTTTAGCTCCTTTATGACCACGAGTAGAAGTGCCTCCTAATCCAGAACCTGTACCACGTCCAAGACGCCGACGTGTGTGTGTAGAGCCTGCTGCTGGTGTTAAATTATTTAATTTCATACTAATTTAATCGTTAAAAAATAATTAATCAACTACTGATACCAAATGATGAACCTTTGCAATCATTCCACGTGCACTTGGTGTATCTTCTATTTCTATAACTTGTGAAATCTTGCGGAGACCTAAAGCTAGCAATGTGGCTTTTTGATCTTTAGGAGCACCTATTCGACTCTTAATTTGCTTTACCTTAATTGTTGCCATTATTAAAAATCTCCTTTATTTAACCGTTAAATACTTTATCCATACTAACACCTCGCTCACCCGCAACTGTATAAGCATCACGCATCTCTGAAAGAGCTGCAATAGTTGCCTTAACTAAATTGTGAGGATTTGATGATCCTTTTGATTTGGCTATAACGTCAGTAATACCTGCGCTCTCCAATACAGCACGCATAGCACCACCAGCTTTCAAACCAGTACCTGCTGCAGCTGGCTTCAATAAAACCTGAGCACCACTAAAACGAGTTTCTACCTCATGAGGAACGGTCCCTTTCAAAACAGGAACCTTCACTAAATTCTTTTTAGCAGAATCTGTTCCCTTCTGAATAGCAGCTGTAACTTCACCTGCCTTACCTAATCCCCAACCTATAACGCCATTACCGTCACCTACAACGACGATAGCTGCAAATGTGAAAGTACGACCACCTTTGGTAACCTTAGTTACACGGTTAATAGCAACCAAGCGATCCTTAAGTTCAACATCACTATTTACTTTTACTTTATTAAATGCCATAATCGTTTAGAATTTAAGTCCTCCTTCACGTGCAGCTTCAGCTAAAGCCTGAACACGTCCGTGATATAGATAACCGTTACGGTCAAAAACTACTTTCTCAATACCTGCAGCCTTAGCATGTGCAGCTACTAATTCACCTACTTTTTTAGCTTGTTCTATTTTAGCTAATTTCTCCATGCCCAATGACGAAGCAGAAGCAAGAGTTGTACCATTCAGGTCATTAATTACCTGAGCATAAATTTGCTTGTTACTACGAAAAACACTCAAGCGTGGACGCTCTGCGCTACCTGTTACATTCTTTCGAATGCGTAGCTTTATCTTAAGCCTTCTTTGTTCTTTCTTTGTTGTCATAATCGTAATGAATAATTAAAGTTACTTAGCTGCAGCAGTCTTACCAGACTTTCTGCGAATAACCTCACCCTTGAATAATATACCCTTACCTTTATATGGTTCAGGCATACGGAAAGAACGGATCTTTGCACAAACAAGACCTAGCAACTGCTTATCTGCTGTTTCTAAGGTAATAATAGGGTTTTGGTTACGCTCACTCTTTGTTTCAACCTTAATCTCAGCTGGAAGCTGAATGAAAATTGGATGTGTATAACCCAAAGAAAATTCTACTATGTTACCTTGGTTAGAAACACGATAACCAACACCTACAAGCTCCAACGTTTTAGAATAACCTTGACTAACACCTATTACCATATTGTTCACCAAAGAACGATACAAACCATGAAAGGCTTGCTTCTGCTTGTAGTTAACAGGGCTATTTTCATCTACTTCAAAGCTAACCTCTTTATCACTTATAGATACTTTAATAGATGCATCTACTTTCTGTGATAGCTCCCCTTTAGGACCTTTCACTACAACTACACCATCATTAAAGGTTACTGTAACTCCTGCAGGAATACTAATTGGTAATTTTCCTATTCTTGACATAATACAAACCTCCAATTAATAAATATAACAAAGAACTTCACCACCAATCTTCTCGGTAGCAGCTTCTTTATTAGTCATTACACCCTTAGACGTAGATATTATAGCTATACCTAGTCCATTAATAACTCTCGGCATATCCTTATAACCAGTATACTTACGTAAACCTGGTGTAGAAACGCGCTTCAAATTTTTAATTGCGCTCTTCTTTGTTATAGGATCATACTTTAAGGCTACCTTGATAGTGCCTTGAGGACCATCTTCTATGAACTTATAATTCAAGATGTAACCCTTTTCAAAGAGAATCTTTGTAATAGATTTCTTTAAATTTGACGCAGGAACTTCAACGACACGATGATGTGCCATAATTGCATTTCTGAGTCTAGTCAGATAATCTGCTATTGGATCTGTCATAATATATAAAATTTTAATTAATCGGGACTACCCCGACAATATTAAAGAATACTTTTCAAAATGATTAGCAAAAGTAATATTAACATTACATTTCGCCAATCATAATAAATATATCTAAATTACCAACTTGCTTTCTTAACTCCTGGTATTAAGCCTTGTGAAGCCATCTCACGGAACTGAATACGAGAAAGACCAAACTGACGAATATACCCCTTTGGACGACCAGTTATTTTACAACGATTATGTAAACGTATTGGATTAGCATTCTTAGGAATAGCCTGCAACTTACGTGCAGCCTCATATGCCTCCTCTGGGTCGTTAGAAGTCGCAACAATCTTTTTTAGGGTCTTGCGCTTTTCTGCGTAACGAGCAACTAGTTTAGCACGCTTTATCTCACGCGCTTTCATTGATTCTTTTGCCATATCAATTAATCGTTTTTAGCATTCTTAAAAGGAAGACCGAAACCTTTTAATAGAGCAAAACCTTCTTCATCTGTTTTAGCAGAAGTTACAAAAGTAATGTTCAATCCTTGGATACGATCTACCTGATCGATATTAATCTCTGGGAAAATAATCTGCTCAGTTATACCGAGAGTATAATTTCCACGACCGTCAAATTTGCTTTCAATACCTTTGAAGTCACGAATACGAGGTAATGACACACGTACTAACTTTTCTAAAAATTCGTACATACGTTCACGACGTAAAGTTACCATTACACCGATAGGCATCTTCTTACGAAGTTTGAAATTAGCAATATCTTTCTTCGAGTAAGTAGCAATAGCCTTCTGACCAGTTATCGTAGTTATCTCATTAATAGCTACTTCTATAATTTTCTTATCCTGAGTAGCATCGCCAAGACCTTGATTAATAACTATTTTCTTCAATACAGGAACTTGCATAACAGAAGAATAGTTAAACTGCTTCTGAAGTGCTGGAACTATTTGTTCCTTATACTGTTTCTTTAATTGAGCTGTATTCATCATTTAATTTCCTCCCCAGATTTTTTTGCGATACGCTTAACTGTTTTACCTTCACGTTCGATCTTAACACGTGTAGCCTTACCGCTCTTAGGATCTATAAGATTTAAATTGGAGATATGAATTGGAGCTTCCTGCTTAACAATTCCTCCTTGTGGATTAGCAGCAGAAGGCTTAGAGCTCTTTGAGACAATATTAACACCCTCAACAATAGCACGTTCTTTGTCTGTAACAACTTTAAGCACCTTGCCTGTTTTACCTTTATCTCTACCAGCTAGGACAATTACCTGATCGTCTTTCTTTATATGAAATTTTGCCATTTTCTTTTCAATTTATAAATTAAAGAACCTCAGGTGCTAATGAAACAACTTTCATATTAACTGCACGTAATTCACGAGCAACTGGTCCGAAAATACGACTTCCACGAATTTCACCTGCATTATTTAATAACACACATGCGTTATCATCGAAACGAATATATGAACCATCAGCACGACGAATTTCCTTCTTAGTGCGTACTATCAAAGCCTTTGAAACTGCACCTTTTTTCAATTCACTTGATGGAATGACGTTTTGTACAGCAACTACGATAACGTCACCAACACTTGCATAACGACGGCGAGTACCACCTAGCACACGAATACACTTTGCTTCACGAGCACCGCTATTATCACATACTGTAAGTTTTGATTCTACTTGTATCATAATTACTTAGCTTTTTCAATAATTTGAACTAATCTCCATCTCTTTGTTTTAGAAAGAGGACGAGTTTCCATAACCATTACGGTATCACCGACATTTGCCTCATTTTTCTCGTCATGAGCATGGTATTTCTTTGTCTTTTGAACAAACTTACCATATATAGGATGCTTTTCTTTAAACTTAGCAGCAACAACTATGGTCTTATCCATTTTGTTACTGATAACCACACCCTGTCTTACTTTTCTTAAATTTCTTGTTTCCATCTGGATCATTGTTATTTATTAAGTTCCCTTTGACGGAGTTCTGTCTTCATACGTGCTATATCACGACGAGCAACCTTAATTTGAGATGGATTCTCAAGTGGAGTAACCTGATGATTAATCTTCATTTTAACAAGAGCAACCTCAGCATTCTTTAGCTTCTCAACCAACTCACTGGTTTCGAGTTCTTTTACTTCTTTAATCTTCATCTTTCTTAAGCGTTTTTATCGAAATCACGTCTAACAATAAACTTTGTCTTTACAGGTAGTTTTTGTGCTGCGAGACGAAGAGCCTCTTTAGCTATATCAAAACCTACACCTTCTACTTCAAAGAGGACACGCCCTGGAGTAACAGGTGCAACCCATCCTGCAGGATCACCCTTACCTTTACCCATACGCACATCAGCAGGCTTACGAGTAATAGGTTTGTCAGGGAAAATACGTATCCAGACTTGACCTTGACGGTTCATGTAACGATTTATCGCTACACGAGCTGCCTCTATCTGACGACTATCGATCCATTTAGCTTCAAGCGTTTTGATACCAAATGATCCGAAAGCCAATTGTGTACCTCTGTGAGCGTTTCCTTTATTTCCACGTCCATCTTGAGGTCTTCTATATTTTACTCTTTTTGGCTGTAACATGATAGCTTTTACTTTTAACGATTATTGTTTCTTCTGCGATTACCTCTACCAGAGCGACCATTTCCGTTCCCCTTATTAGAACGAGCAGATGTCTTGTCTTGTGTAAAGTTAGGTGTAAGCTCTACCTTGTTATAAACTTCACCTCGGCAAATCCAAACCTTAATTCCCAAAAGCCCTACTTTAGTAAGAGCTTCTGTAGCACAGTAATCGATGTCTGCGCGGAGAGTATGTAAAGGTGTACGACCTTCCTTAAACATCTCCTTACGTGCCATTTCAGCACCATTAAGACGACCTGCTATTTGAACCTTAACACCTTCGGCTCCAGCACGCATCACATTTGCAATAGCCATCTTGATTGCACGACGATAAGCGATCTTTCCTTCTACCTGACGAGCTATATTGTTTCCAACTATATTTGCGTCTAGATCAGGTTTCTTGACCTCAAAAATATTAATTTGAATTTCCTTCTTAAAAAGGTTCTTCAACTCTTCCTTTAACTTATCTACATCTTGACCACCTTTACCAATAACGATACCTGGACGAGCTGTACAAATAGTAATGGTAACGAGCTTCAAGGTACGTTCAATAGCAATACGAGAAATACTTGCCTTTTCAAGACGCTTATTTAAATAAGCCCGTATTTTACGATCTTCTACAAGGCTTTCTCCAAAATTTTTGCCACCGAACCAATTTGATTCCCAACCGCGGATTATCCCCAAACGATTGCTAATTGGATTAACTTTCTGTCCCATTATACTATTTATTTATCATTATTAGCGTCAGCCTTCGAATCAACGAAAAGTGTGACGTGGTTAGAACGTTTACGAATTCTATAGCCACGGCCCTGTGGTGCAGGACGCATGCGCTTCATTGTAACACCTCCATCTACGAAGATCTTAGAGATATAAAGTTCACCGTCTTCAGCTTTGCGGTCATTTTTATTTTCCCAGTTAGCAATTGCAGAACGTAGTAATTTCTCTACATTTTGTGCAGCAGCCTTCTTTGAGAATCTTAGCACACCAAGGGCACGATCAACTTCCATTCCACGTACCATGTCAACAACATAGCGCATCTTACGCGGAGAAGAAGGACAGTCCTTGAGCTTTGCAAAATACTGGCTTTTTAAAGCTTCTTTACGAGCTTCAGCCTTTATATGTTTTCTTGCTCCCATTATTTATATTATTCTATTTTCTAAATGGATAATATGACCTGCTTAACGCTTATTACCTGAATGACCACCAAAACGGCGTGTAGGACTAAACTCGCCGAGCTTATGACCTACCATATTCTCAGTAATATAAACAGGGATAAATTTATTTCCGTTGTGTACAGCAACAGTATGTCCCACAAAATCAGGGGAAATCATTGATGCTCTAGCCCAAGTCTTAACTACATTTTGCTTGCCACTCTCATTCATAGCGAGAATCTTTTTCTCGAGAGACACGTTAATGTATGGACCTTTTTTTAATGAACGACTCATAACTTACTCTTAATTACTTAGTTTACTTCTTATTAGCTCTCTCAATAATGTACTTGTTTGAAAGCTTCTTTGGTGCACGAGTCTTGAGACCCTTAGCATACAAGCCCTTACGAGAACGTGGATGACCACCAGACTGACGACCTTCACCACCACCCATTGGGTGATCTACAGGGTTCATAACAACACCACGGTTGTGAGGACGACGACCCAACCAACGTGAGCGACCAGCCTTACCAGACTGCTCCAACGCATGATCAGAATTTCCTACACTTCCTACAGTAGCTTTACAAGCAGATAAGATCTGACGAGTTTCGCCAGAAGGTAGCTTGATAACACAATAATTACCTTCACGAGAAGTAAGCTGAGCAAAGTTACCTGCCGAACGGACTAATAAAGCACCCTGACCTGGACGTAACTCTATATTATGAATTACCGTACCAACAGGAATATTAGCAAGAGGTAGAGAGTTACCTACTTCAGGAGCTGCTTGAGCACCTGACATCAAAGTAGCACCAACCTGCAAACCGTTAGGAGCAATAATGTAACGTTTTTCACCATCAGCATAGTATAACAGCGCAATTCGAGCAGATCTGTTAGGATCATACTCGATTGTCTTAACTACAGCTGGAACACCATCCTTCTCTCGCTTAAAATCAATAAAACGATACTTCTTTTTATGACCACCGCCTATGTAGCGAACTGTCATCTTTCCAGTGTTATTTCTACCACCAGTAGAACGTTTACCGTAAACGAGAGACTTCTCTGGCACGGATGCAGTAATATCCTCGAACGTGCCAATAATCTTGTGTCTTTGACCCGGAGTTACCGGTTTTAATTTACGTACTGCCATTTTTTATTTAAATATTGCTGTAAAAATCAATAGTATCGCCAGACTTCAAAGTG
This sequence comes from Prevotella amnii CRIS 21A-A, assembly GCF_000177355.1. Taxonomy (NCBI): domain Bacteria; kingdom Pseudomonadati; phylum Bacteroidota; class Bacteroidia; order Bacteroidales; family Prevotellaceae; genus Prevotella; species Prevotella amnii. The sequence continues at coordinate 5,674 of NZ_ADFQ01000036.1, read as the reverse complement.
ACGATCGCCTTCTTATATGCGTTCTTCTGTCCTTTTACAAGACCTGCCTTTGTATAGCGCGCCTGTCGCTTACCAGCATAACGCACTGTATTTACGTCAATTACCTTAACGTTATACAGACTTTCAATTTCCTTCTTAATCTCAAGCTTATTAGCCTCAGGCTTACAAATAAAACCGTACTTAGCATGTGCTTCCTTTTCATAAGTATACACAACCTTCTCTTTTTTTACGCCTTCAGGCTTAGCTTTTGTCTTAACAACATAACTACGAACTTCCTTCTCTGCGTTATGAGCCTTTCCGATTTTTTCGCTACGAGTACTAAACTTCTTACTTTCAGAAGACTTGTCTGTAATCTTAGTCATCTTCTCGGTGACCATTGGTTTAATAATAAATCCCATAATTGCTGCTGTCTCCTAATTTTACTTGGTTAAGATTCCGTCTATCACTTTTAAAGAATTCTCCGTAATAACAAGCACATCTGCATTAAGTACTTTATACGAATTAAGCTGTGCTGCTATCATTACTTCAGACTTCTTCAAATTGCGAGCTGACAAATATACATTTTTTTCTGCTTCTGGCAAAACTAAAAGTACTTTCTTGCCATCAACTTTAAGATTTTTAGTAATATTTACAAAATCTTTTGTCTTTGGAGTATCTAGCTTGAAATCTTCTACAACAACAACAGCATTCTCCTGTGCCTTATAAGACAAGGCTGATTTACGGGCAAGAACTTTTACTTTCTTATTCAACTTGAAGCTATAGTCACGTGGTTTAGGTCCAAACACACGACCTCCACCAACAAGTACTGGTGAGTTTATATCACCACGACGAGCTCCGCCGCCACCCTTCTGACGCCCAAGTTTACGAGTAGAACCAGCATGTTCGCTTCTTTCCTTCGACTTAGCAGTGCCTTGTCGCTGAGCTGCTAAATATTGCTTAACAGCAAGATAAAGAACATGATTATTTGGTTCAATACCGAAGATATTCTCGTTAAGAGTTACCTTACGGCCGGTCTCCTGACCTTTGATATCTAATACGTTAATATCCATTATTTTTCAATTATTACGGTTGAACCATTGCATCCAGCAACACTCCCTTTTACAAGAAGTATATTGTGTTCTGGAATAACCTTTAACACTTGTAAATTTTGAGTTGTAACACGATCGCCACCCATTTGGCCTCCCATGCGCATACCCTTAAAAACTTTAGCTGGATAAGAACAAGCACCAATAGATCCCGGCTTACGTGCACGGTCGTCCTGACCGTGAGTAGACTGACCTACACCACCGAAACCATGACGTTTAACAACGCCTTGGAACCCCTTACCCTTAGAAGTACCAACAACATCTACATACTTTGTGTCGTTAAATAATTCAACAGTAATGGTGTCGCCGAGGTTATACTCCTCGTCAAACTTGAACTCGGCCAAGTGCTTCTTTGGTGTTGTGCCGGCTTTCTTAAAATGTCCCTGCAAAGGCTTAGAAGTTCTCTTCTCTTTTGCCTCGCCGAAACCTAACTGAACAGCCTTGTAACCATCTTTTTCTACAGTTTTAACCTGGGTTACAACACAAGGACCAGCTTCGATAACAGTGCACGGTACATTCTTACCGTCGGCACTGAAAACGGATGTCATTCCGATTTTCTTTCCTAATAATCCTGGCATTTCAATTTAATATTTAATATAATAAAAATTTTCTTTATTTAAAGTACTATCCTATACCTTTATCTCAACTTCAACTCCTGAAGGTAGCTCCAGTTTCATTAAAGCATCAACAGTTTTAGCTGTAGAGCTATAAATATCGATTAAACGCTTAAAACTTGATAACTGAAATTGCTCACGAGACTTCTTATTAACGAAGGTAGAGCGATTAACTGTATAAATACGCTTATGTGTTGGCAATGGAATAGGACCACTAACCAAGGCACCTGTTGCCTTAACTGCTTTAACGATCTTTTCTGCTGACTTATCTACCAACTGGTGATCGTAAGATTTCAACTTGATACGAATCTTCTGACTCATCTTTTTCTTTAATTTTAATTTTATTTTTATATCTGAACATTAGTATGCCCCCTATAAGAGTCATTCGCTATAGGGGGATAACTTATTGTTTATTTCACTAAATCTGAATTACCTTTCAGCTCATCTAAGATTTCTTTAGCAAGATTAGCCGAAACAGGAGAATGGTGATCATACTCCATAGAAGAGGTAGCACGACCTGAAGTTATAGTACGTAAAGCTGTTACATAACCAAACATCTCTGACAATGGAACCATAGCTTTAACAATACGAGCACCGCTACGAGCTTCTTCCATACCTTGCACTAAACCTCTACGCTTGTTCAAGTCGCCTATAACATCTCCCATGTTTTCTTCAGGAGTAACAACTTCTACCTTCATTATAGGTTCCATCAGCACAGGTCCTGCTTTAGGTGCTAATACTTTAAATGCTTGATGAGCAACAAGCTCAAAAGATAACTGGTCAGAGTCTACAGGGTGGAAAGAACCATCGGTTAGAGTAACCTTAAGCCCTGTAAGAGGGAAGCCACCAAGAACACCATTTGATAGGCAATCTCTGAATCCTTTTTCTACAGAAGGAATAAACTCCTTAGGAACATTACCACCTTTAACAACGTTGATAAACTGTAAATCGCCCTCAAAGTCTTCATCCTTAGGCTCTATAGTAACATCGATACAAGCAAACTTACCACGACCTCCAGACTGCTTCTTATAAGTTTCGCGACTCTGTGCAGCCTTTGTAATAGCCTCCTTATAGTTCACTTGTGGCTTGCCTTGATTACACTCTACCTTAAACTCACGCTTCAAACGGTCTATAATAATATCCAAATGAAGCTCACCCATTCCTGATATAATAGTCTGACCACTCTGCTCATCAGTACGAACAGTAAATGTAGGATCTTCTTCTGCAAGTTTAGCAAGACCATTATCAAGCTTAGCTACATCTGCCTGGCTTTTTGGTTCTACAGCTATAGATATTACAGTATCAGGGAAAGTCATAGATTCGAGTACTATAGGTGCATTCTCATCACAAAGAGTATCACCTGTACGAATATCTTTAAAACCTACACCAGCACCAATATCTCCAGCATCAATAGAATCCATAGGTATTTCCTTGTTAGAATTCATCTGGAACAAACGACTTATACGCTCTTTTTTCCCTGATCGTGGGTTATAAACATACGAGCCTGCTTCTACCTTACCAGAATAAACGCGGAAGAACACTAAACGCCCCATAAATGGGTCGGTAGCAATTTTGAATGCAAGTGCTGCAGTAGGTTCAGATTCACTTGCCTTGCGCTCTTCTTCCTCTTCAGTATCAGGGTTAGTACCTGTTATGACTACAGTATCTAACGGAGAAGGTAAGAAAGCACAAACATAGTCAAGTAAAGGCTGAACACCCTTATTCTTATAAGAAGACCCAAGCAACATAGGGCAACATTCCATAGCTATACAGCCTTTACGAATAGCTGCGATAATTTTATCTTCAGGAATATCTTTACCTTCTAGATAAAGTTCCATCAACTCATCATCAAAGTTAGCTGCACCCTCTAACAATTTATCACGCCATTCAGCAGCTTCATCAGCAAGCTCAGCAGGAATATCTTCTATATCATATTCTGCTCCCATAGTTTCATCGTGCCATAAGATAGCCTTCATTTTAATAAGGTCTACTACACCTTTAAAGTTCTCTTCAGCACCAATAGGAATCTGAATAGCTATAGGGTTTGCGCCTAAAATATCTTTCATCTGAGCCACTGTCTCAAAGAAATCTGCACCAGAACGGTCCATTTTATTAACGTAACCTATACGTGGTACATTATATTTATCAGCCTGACGCCATACTGTTTCTGACTGTGGCTGAACACCGTCTGCAGCAGAATAAGTAGCGACAGCACCATCAAGAACACGTAGAGAACGTTCTACCTCAGCAGTAAAATCGACGTGTCCCGGAGTATCAATCAAGTTGATCTTATAAGAATTACCTAAATAATTCCAGTTACAGGTTGTAGCAGCAGAAGTAATAGTAATACCACGCTCTTGCTCCTGAGCCATCCAGTCCATAGTAGCAGCACCATCATGCACCTCACCTATTTTATGAGTTTTACCTGTATAGAAAAGGATACGTTCAGAAGTAGTCGTCTTACCAGCATCAATGTGAGCCATGATGCCAATGTTACGAGTTAAATGTAAATCGCGATTAGCCATTTTTTTATTTTACCTATTTTATAATATCAGTACTCGATTAAAATCTAAAATGAGCAAACGCACGGTTAGCTTCTGCCATACGATGCATATCTTCCTTACGTTTATAAGCACCGCCCTGATTATTGAAAGCATCAACAATTTCAGCTGCAAGCTTCTCTGCCATGCTCTTTCCGCCACGCTTACGTGCAAAAAGGATCATATTCTTCATAGACACACTCTCCTTACGATCAGGACGAATCTCGGTAGGAACTTGGAATGTAGCACCACCTACACGGCGACTCTTCACCTCTACTTGTGGAGTAATGTTATCAAGAGCTTGCTTCCATATCTCAAGAGCAGACTTCTCTTCGTCTTTAACCTTACCAGCAACTATATCAAGAGCATCGTAAAAAATTTCGTAAGAGGTATTCTTCTTACCATCATACATTAAGTGGTTCACAAACTTAGAAACCTTTTGATCATTAAACTTTGGATCAGGAAGGATTATACGCTTCTTTGGTTTTGCTTTTCTCATTTTCTTTTTTAAAATTTTATATTCTGCGGAGGCTGTCGTAATATTTTCGTTCTTCAACGTTCTCTCCAGAACATTTACTCAACCTTGTTATTAACAATTCTCCAGCAAAACTATCTTAACTATATTTCTTTTATTTTAAGCACCAAGCCATCAGTCATCTCCGACTTTTACCAGCTCTTAGCTTTAAGATTTTAAATACTAAAAATTACTTTTTAGCAGCTTTTGGACGCTTAGCTCCATACTTAGAACGACGCTGTGTACGATTAGCTACACCTGCGGTATCAAGCGTACCACGAACAATATGATAACGAACACCTGGGAGATCTTTTACACGACCACCACGAACAAGAACGATAGAGTGCTCTTGCAAGTTGTGCCCCTCTCCAGGAATGTATGAGTTAACCTCCTTTTGATTTGTTAAACGCACACGAGCAACCTTACGCATTGCTGAATTAGGCTTCTTAGGAGTAGTCGTATAGACACGAACACAAACACCACGACGCTGAGGACAATTATCCAAAGCAGGCGACTTGCTCTTATCTACGATATCCTTTCTGCCCTTTCTTACTAACTGTGAAATAGTAGGCATAATTTTAATTTTTATTTATATATTTATTTTATTTATTATCAGCTTGTTATGACTATTAAAACGTTACTCTTTAATTAAAAAAGAACATTACGCCATTTCAGAGTGCAAAGGTACAAACTTTATTTCTAATAGACGCCTACCTTTAATAAGTAATATTTTAGGAAAACTTATAATTAACAATAAATAACTTTTATTTGTTTATTTACATTGTTTTATATTCCACCTTATTATATAGTATATAGGTTACTACATTTCCCATGAACCAAACTTTATACTCTAAAAAAATCCTACTTTATAAAAGTCCCTACTATTCTTTTATATAATTAACAACATCGAAAAGTTTATAG
>NZ_ADFQ01000037.1:0-704 GCF_000177355.1 Prevotella amnii CRIS 21A-A | reverse complement strand
GTGCGAAGATTGGGCGACAGGGGTAGTAACCTTTCAAGTTTCATTGAAAATATCGTGCGCAGCCATTTAGATGAGTATGGGGAAGACATCGAGAAATGGAGGAAGCTGTAAGCACAAAAAAGGATTGAGGGTTTTGCACAAAAAGGTCATTCCTTTTCCTTGAAACCCTCGACCCTTCCCCAAAAGAAATAAAACCATATTATTAAGTCCAATGCCTGAACGGTGGGAATACCACGAACGCAGTTAAACATGGAATGTCGTGCATCCACTTTCGGTAGGAACAACACCCTTAGGCGTTATCGGCATTTCAGCAGCTATTGCAAGATGTCAGTTTGTACCCACAAACTGCTCTTGCTCCCCTTGCTAAACTATCGGGGAGGTTAGACCGTAATCACTCCGTTCTCATCGGTCAGCATTCAGAAATTAAGCAGCAACGAATCATCCATAATGATTAACTTTCAGAGAAACTTATATGAAAAAACACAAGGGAAAAGCTACCCAATGGCAGCAGAAGGACAATGAAGAAAAGCAGATGAACAAAACTGAGTTCATCAAGGTAAGGTGTACCACGGAGGAGAAGAGGCGCATCAAGGAAAAGGCAGAGAGTACGGGACGGAAGTTCTCGGAGTTCTGCCGTGAGATACTTTTGAATGGTGAAGTGGTAGCCGTTCCCAAGATGACCGACAATGAAAAGGAAGCCATTG
>NZ_ADFQ01000038.1:0-2261 GCF_000177355.1 Prevotella amnii CRIS 21A-A | reverse complement strand
AACTTGCATTTGATTTGCAATGAGAAAGGAGAGATTCTCAACTTTATGATAACGCCGGGAGATGTTAATGGCCGTAAGCCTTTGGAGTACAAAGCTTTTATAGAGTTCATACAAGGTAGGCTGGTCGGTGACAAGGGGTACATCAGCAAGAACCTCTTTCAAAGGCTTTTCGTTGACGGAATACAACTTATTACCAAATTGAAAACTAACATGAAAGGAGCTTTAATGAGTGTTTCAGACAGACTTTTACTCAGAAAAAGAGCCATTATAGAAACGGTGAATGATGAACTTAAGAACATTGCACAAGTGGAACACTCCGGACATAGATGCTTTGACAATTTCATCGTCAACTTATTAGGGGCTATTGCTGCCTATTGTCTGTTTCCAAAGAAGCCGTGCATCAATCTGCAAAGGACTATTGATACACAGCTGGCTTTGTTCTGAATTCGTCGAACTCACGTTAGATAACTATATTTGCAGTTGTGCACTTTTGTTTGACAACGTACAACATGGAGTTGTCCATATGGTATACTTATCACTTGAAGACTGGGCGAATAGAGTAACCATAATATCTAAGCCCATGGTCAAAGACATTTATTACATTAGAATCAAATGCGATCGACCAAGCTCTGTTTGAAGCAACCATATTGGGAGACGCAGTCCAATATCCCCCACTGTCACCCATCATTAGTTTGTTACTACTTTGAAGATATCCTGCTGCTGGAAGAAAAATCTTAGCTCCATTTATTTTGCTAATTCCTAATCTTCCATTGATTTCTGTATTCCCATAATTGGGTACCCACTCCCAATTGCAGTTGTCTATTAACTCTTGGGCCTGTTCGCCAGAAGGTACTCTCCATCCTTCACCCAAAATATAGGCAGCAGCATCATAATTATCTGCCAACACGCTTCTTATATTAATGTAGTCTCCCATTTTTAAGGAATAGATGTCCAAGTCGTAAGTCTCACAGGTTCTTCCGACATAATTGTTTTTTGCAGAGGTATCACCCCAAGCAAAATAATCTCCAAATTCGGTGGGTTTTTCAGCTCCAATGTTACACGCCGCCCATTTTGTCCCAGAAGGGAGTCTAAGATCAATTAATTCCATTTTGTTTATTATTTTAATTATTTTGAGTTTTTATATTGTCTTTGCATTATCAATAAGAGTCAGAACAGCATTTATCTTTAAGAATGAGCATATTATATCCTCATCTTTAAGATTAAATACTTGCTTTTCTTCTTCGCTCAAACTCTTTTGTTTTATAAGTTCCTTAACAACTGCACCTCCATGCATAATGCCAATAACATGCTTGTCCTTTATCAGAGGACTTCCACTGCTTCCCTCATGTCGATAGCATTTACAATGGAAATAATTGCCTTCCACTTCACCAAGAGCATATGCAGATTCTATATCAATTTCATATTCTTCATTATCATTGTTCCCTTCTTTTTTATGTAAGCAATAGCTTTCTAAAACATCGTCTTTTTCTGGCGTATAATCTAATATAGAAAAACCACCTTCAATATTGTTGAATTTAAAAAAGGCTAAATCAATAAAGTTAGGGTCATTATCTCTACCTCTCCCAACATATGCTGGCACTACTTTATCGAATTCTACTTTTTCCCCGTCTATTATTACATAAGCATTGTCATTTTCTCTTAAAATATGAACAGCGGTGATAAAATAGTCATTCGCTAAAAATCCATGACCAACTTGTTTTTCACCTCTTATTATAGGATATATATATTGCTTCATGCTACTTTTATTTTAACGTGAGTTCGATGAATTATAAATGTCTATAAATTTGGTGATTAACGAAATTTGCTGTAATTTTAAGGTGTTGATATACATAGAATTACAAACAAAAATCGCTATGATCACCGAAGACAAAGTTACTGAAATATTTTGTATGGCAGACGATTTCTGCAAGTTTTTTGATGCTATGACAACAAAATATACGCTAAAACCTACCGGAAAAAGAAAATATCATCGAAGTTCCACGATGTCAAAGGCCGAAGTCATGCTGATAATGATTCTTTTCCACGACTCCGGTTATCGCTGCTTTAAACATTTCTATCTTGAAAAAGTATGTAAGCATCTTCGCCATCTGTTTCCAAAAGTTGTTTCTTATAACCGTTTAGTAGAATTGGAAAGGGATGTAGTCATACCCTTAACCTTGCTTATCAAGAAGGTCCTCTTGGGAAAATGCACGGGCATAAGCTTTGTTGACAGTACACCATTGCGTGTCTGCAAAAACCAG
>NZ_ADFQ01000039.1:0-4468 GCF_000177355.1 Prevotella amnii CRIS 21A-A | reverse complement strand
AAAACCAAGAAAGAACTATCTTACTTCCGCCTGAAGTTGGAGAACTATCTCAGTGAACATTTCTCAGAACTGCTGGGCGACAAACCATTCATAACGGCAAGAGCCGATGAAGCACTTTCCACCTACTGCGATGCAGTGGCACAAGGCTTCTCGCATCCCGAAGCGGAGGTAATGGCAAACGAAGTGTTGCATCGAGGACTGCATTTTTCAAAGTATGATACACTTGTGTCTGTCTTGGAGAATGAGTTTGAGAAAGAACTGCCCTCTCCACTCCCCGAAAGACTAACACCAATGCTTCTGAAGAATAAGGCTGTGCAAAGCGTTTTCGACAAGTATGAACTGACAGACGACTTTGGCGCAACTCCAGAGTATGAGAAACTCTACACCGAACTGACAGGGACTATCGTTCTGCTCATAGAGGTCAATGGTCTGCCAACCGTAGGCGGTGAGAACATGACTTGATGTAGCACCATCGGGAGCTTCTGTAGTGTCAAGAGCCAAGATAAACGCTCCACTCCACACGCCAAGAGTTTTTTCAAACACTTGTCTTTGTGTAGTCTGCGCATCTTGTAACTGCTCTTGAAACTATAAAAAGCTCCTATATGAATACAATCATCATGAATCAAGACGTTCACACACCTGCCTTCATCAAGGCAGACGCATCGAACAAAACCGATAATGACAAGCAGCAGCCGACTTCTCCCAAGCAAGTCCGCCGCTTCGGTTGGACACGCTTCATCGAACTCGCAATCCTGCTTTCCATCGTTATCGGCACCATTTGGCTTATCTCGAAGATAGTAACGCCACAGGTCGTAACTGTCGTGTCAGTTATTGCAGGTTTTCTGATACTACGCTTTATAGTCAGGGTAATTCTGAAAGTGGCATTTACGCTGCTGAGCATTCTCTTCTGGCTGGCGATTGTCTGTGCCATCCTGCTATGCGTGCTTTGAGAAGCACAGCTCTGTAAAACCTTCGTTTTATTTCATCAGGTGGTTATCTCGCATTTTGAGATAGCCACCTTTTCTATATTCCACTACGAGCGTTGCACTTTTGCTTCTTTTCCGATGCTCCACGATATGCGATGACAAGGAGAAGCGGATGCTGTTCCCTTTTTATCCGCAAAGGTAGTACGGGGCATGTGGCTTTCAAAAGGTCTGTGCCGCTTGGTTTGTCTGGAAAATCTCCACACCTATGGGTTGTATTTTCCGACAAAACCTTGTGTAAGCCTGCCCCGCTACCTCTATTTTGCTACAAAAAGGAATCAGCATACTCCGATCTTTGGACGCATAAAAAAAATGTCGCTATGGATAAGCAAAAAGTAAATACAACATCTTCGATGAACAGAAAAGGATATAGCTCCTCCTCTCATTACCGCATTAACCCTACGGCTGAAAAGAGTGAGCAAGTATTGGCAATTAAGTTTGTACAATGGGACGTTCCACCTTTGGAGAGCCTTTGTAACAGCAAAGTATATATCCTACGTGTGAAACTCAATCGTGGCGAAATGATAAGCCGTGAGGACGAGTTGTTGAGAGCTTGGCTCGAAAAAAAGAATTGGCTATGTGATATAGTGAACTCAAACACCTATTTCCGTACAGCCGTTCCCCTGCAAGGCTATCGCTTTGACTTCTTTGATGTACTGAAGAAATATCTTGTCAATCAATACGGACAATGAACAGAGTATTACGCACCCGACCGCACCAGCCTAAGAGCCTACCTATATGGGCGCATCAATCAAATAGTAGAAATTCCAAAATACTAAGCAATATGAAAGGAACAGAACATTTCACACGGACAATAGCCGAGTATCTTAATCAGCGTGCTATGACAGACCCCTTGTTTGCCCCTAACTTGATGAAACCTAACAAGAATATCGAGGAGTGCATCACCTACATTCTTAATGAAGTGCAGAAAAGCGGTTGCAACGGCTTTGATGATGATGAAATCTTCTCTATGGCTGTTCACTACTATGATGAGGACAATTTAGAGATTGGCAAGCCTACCAATTGCCAAGTAATGGTCAATCACATGGTAGAACTCACAGAGGAAGAAAAAGCCGAAGCAAGGCAGGAAGCCATTAAGCAATATCAGCGTGAGGAACTTGCCAAGTTACAGAGCCGTAACGCACGAGTAAAAAAGACAGAGAGCATAGCAACCCAAGTACAACCATCACTATTTGATTTTTAAGCCTATGAAACCGAGAAACAAATTTGAAAAGGCAGTTTTGGAACAAAGCAAGTATCTTTGCCCGATAACCAAGACACAAAGTAAGTGGGCATTCCGTGAGTGCATAGACCACTTCGCCTACCGCTTGCCAAAAGGTCGCACCACTTGTATGGATTGTGGGCATAGTTGGGTAATGAACAAACATAGAGAAACTTGCACTTGTCCTCATTGCAGGGCAAAGTTGCAGGTCAAGGAAACATTCCAAAGGAAATTGCAGCAAAAGCACTATTTCACGACACTTACCGCTTGCGGAGAATACCAAGTGTTGCGGATGTTCCTCCTCGTGGCTGAAATGGAGAAAGGTTGCAAGGCAGAGTACTACGCACTTGAAATCGGGCAGTATTGGTGGAGCGCACAAGGACGGAAAGCCTTGGTTGCCATACAACGTATATTGGGGCATTACGTTGATACATTTTCCTATTGCACACCTATGGCAATCCGCAACGACAACGAAGCCTACCGATACGCAGCCTATTCGCAGATATATCCGAAGTTCAAGGTATCAGACACACTTCGCAGAAATGGTTTCAAGGATGACTTTCACAATATACCCCCGACAACACTCATTCCTGCCTTGCTTTCTGACAGCCGTGCCGAAACATTGATAAAGTCGGGACGTACAGACCACCTACGCTATTTTCTTGGCAAAAGAAGAGCGTTTGACGAGTATTGGCAGTCCTACAAGATAGCAGTCCGTAACGGCTATGAGATAGCAGACATTTCTCTTTGGAATGATTATGTAGATACACTTAAAAGATTAGGTAAGGATATTCATAATCCAAAATATTTATGCCCAACAGACCTTAAAGCCGAACACGACCGCAGACAGGAGGAACTCAATAGACAAAGGGAAAGGGAAGAGATAGCCCAAAAACAGCAGAAGGCAATGGAAGACGAAAAACGTTTCAAGGAGCTCAAATCCAAATTCTTCGGTATCCATTTCACCGACGGCACAATCCAAGTCCACGTATTGGAGAGCGTGCGTGAGCATTTGGAAGAGGGAGCGACCATGCACCATTGCGTATTTTCCAACGAATATTATCTTAAAGAGGACTCACTAATCTTGTCAGCAACCATTGAGGGCAAGCGGATAGAAACAATAGAGGTATCACTGAAATCATTTGAGGTGGTGCAAAGTCGTGGAGTGTGCAACAAGAATACGGAGTATCACGAACAGATAGTGAACCTTGTCAATGCCAACCGCAGGCTAATCAGCCAACGAATGAAGGCAACGGCATAAAGTATAAATCATTAAATTATCAGAGATATGAAAACAGAGATAGAGAACCTCATTTTTAATTGGTCGGATGAGATACCTCCCATTCTTGTTCGGGTTATCAATGCGATAACCCTATCCGGCAACGAGGAAGAGTTAAGGACGGCAATAGGCAAAATAGCCGAAGAAACGGAACTTGACAAGTACTTTGCATACGGCTATGGCGCGCATCATTTTTGGCTTAAACACCGCAAATTATCCAATGGAGAGCCAAAGGAATACAGATTATTAAAGGTTGAATTTTAAGATTATGAAGAAGAAAGTTTACAGAGTTAGAACGCAATATGTCTTTGACGGAGTATTCGATGTTGTTGCAAAGAGCAAGGAGGAAGCACGGCAGAAAGTCCTGCAAAATTGTGGGTTGGTTATGGGTGGCAGCATTCACAGCACACTTCCCGATGAGGAAATCAATTGGGCTTTCTCCACACACCCCGAAGTAAAGACGGGACGGATAATCGTTCAAAAAGAGCACACAACGTAAAGCGGTCGGCAGATTTGCCGACCGCTCCTTTCTTTCGTGAGCTTCGGGCGGACAAAGAAAGGAGCAAAGAAACCCCAACAAAAAATACCTCGTTACTTTTGGCAGCGAGTTGAGACGGCTCAAAAGTAACAAAAAGCCAAATAACTAATATCCTGTCTTATATGTTATATCTAATTTGTTATGAATTATGGAAGCAACGACTAAAACCTCTATCATGGCTGATAATTGTGTATCCTCTGTCATTCTTGGAGTATGAGCTTTTGGATTACGATACATACTAAAACACCTTTTATAAAATTGCTAAACCCTTTATGTTCACTTTCCTCTGAAGGAGTTCTCAATGTATTAAAAGCCATAATTTTCTGTTGTTCGGGGAGCATTGTTTTTTCTTTTATTAAATCCATAAGGGATTTGAGCCTATTAACAGGACCTATACTTGATAAAATTCTTACGATATCTACATTTTTGTCAATTAATCTAAACAA
>NZ_ADFQ01000040.1:0-2951 GCF_000177355.1 Prevotella amnii CRIS 21A-A | reverse complement strand
CTCAACATATTCTGTAGGATCATTTACATCAGCCTTAAGAAAGGCTTCTTTTCGTTCTACGCAAGTACCACACTTTCCACAATGTTTTTCTCCTCCTTTATAACAGCTCCATGTTTTATTATAATCTATTCCTAAAGCCACACCTCGTTTCACTATTTCTGTTTTACTTATATTTGTATAAGGTGCTACTACCTTCACATTAATATATGTACCCGCGCACGCAGCTTTATTCATTGCTGAAATAAATTCTGGTCTGCAATCTGGGTAAATAGTATGATCTCCCCCATGGTTAGCTATCATTACGTATTTTAAGTTATGACTTTCAGCTATCCCTATAGCAATAGAAAGCATTATTCCATTTCGGAAAGGAACTACTGTCGATTTCATATTTTCCTCTTCATAATGCCCCTCAGGTATTGCCTCACTACCTTCTAAAAGAGAACTTTTCAAATATACATTCATAAATTTTAAAGGTATTGTTATATGAGGTATCCCCAATTTCTTACAATGATATTCTGCCAATGGTAATTCGTTTTTTGAATGATTCTGACCATAATCAAACGAAATAGCTAATGCTATGTCGTCAGCTTTTTCATATAAAAGGGTTATAGAATCTAATCCCCCACTTACTATTATTACTGAATTTCTCATACTTTTTTCTTTATAATGCAAAAATAATAAAAAGAATAGATATGATTTCATCAATCCGATGTATTTTTGTATTTTTGTAGTAATTTAAAAAGTATAACAATATAATATTTAACACAGATGAAAATTAATAATTTCAACTTCAGTGGACACAAAGCAATTGTTCGCGTCGATTTTAATGTGCCATTAGATAAAAATGGTCATGTTACAGATGATACACGTATTCGTGGTGCGCTTCCTACTTTAAAGAAAGTACTTTCTGATGGTGGTGCTTTAATAATGATGAGCCACATGGGAAAACCTAAAGGAAAAGTAAAAATGGAGCTTTCTTTAGGTCAAATTGTTAAAAATGTAAGCGAAGCGTTAGGAGTTGAAGTGAAGTTTGCTAAAGACGCAGGTAATGCTGATGCCGAAGCAGCTGCTTTAAAACCAGGTGAAGCTCTTTTGCTAGAAAATTTACGCTATTATCCTGAAGAAGAAGGTAAACCCGTAGATGTAGCAAAGGGAACTCCTGAATATGATGTTGCTAAGGAAGAAATGAAAGGACGTCAGAAAGCCTTCGCTAAGAAATTAGCTTCTTATGCTGATGTATATGTAAATGATGCTTTTGGAACAGCTCATCGTAAACATGCTTCGACAGCAGTCATTGCAGACAACTTTGATGCTGAGCACAAAATGCTTGGCTTCTTAATGGAAAAAGAAGTTTCTGCTATAGACAACGTTTTAAAGAATGCACAGCATCCTTTTACAGCAATAATAGGTGGCTCAAAAGTAAGTTCAAAACTTGCTGTTATCAAAAATTTGCTTGATAAGGTAGATAACCTTATTATTGGCGGAGGTATGGGATATACTTTTATAAAAGCTCAAGGTGGAAAAATAGGGCAGTCTTTACATGAAGATGAATTAATTCCAGAAGCATTAAATGTTATCGCTGCAGCTAAAGAAAAAGGTGTTAGACTTTCTCTTTCTACACATACTGTATGTGGGCAATCTTTTTCTAATGATACTCCACGAAAAGTATTCCCTATTAATGAAATACCCGATGAGTGGGAAGGTATGGACGCTGCTGAACAAAGTTTAGAAGAATGGAAACAAATTATTCTTAGTTCTAAAACTATTTTATGGAATGGTCCTGTAGGAGTTTTTGAATTTGAAAACTTTGCACATGGCACTGGTGAAATTGCTAAGTATGTTGCAGAGGCTACCCAAAAGAATGGTGCTTTCTCTCTTGTTGGTGGAGGCGATTCTGTCGCAGCTGTTAATAAATTTAAATTAGCAGATAAAGTGTCTTATGTATCAACAGGTGGTGGCGCCATGCTTGAAGCTATTGAAGGAAAGGTTCTACCTGGTGTTGCTGCTATTGAGAAGTAATAAATAATTATTACTACCTTATAAAACTTTTTAAATAACAAAGTAGAAGGTAAATACTAATAAAGTATAAGTATTTACTTTCTACTTTTATATTTGGTCAGTAGAAAAGAGTTAGGAAAATTTTCGGTTCAGTAGAAATTGATACCTTAGTTCGGGATAAGAAAACGCAAAAAAGTAAATAAAGAAGAAGGTAGTCTCATAAATATTTTGTACCTTTATAGTTAATAATCAAACAGTTACAAATACACTTATGCAGACTACCGATTACAAAATTACTGAATTATTCTGTGTTATAGATGATTTTTGTAAACATTTTGAAGCTGAAAATGGCGGAAAACTGCTTTTAGGTGACGATACCACGAAGCGTAGAAGGCGTAAGGCTTCCTTGTCCGACAGCGAAATCATGACTATTTTATTGTATTTCCATTTCGGAACATTTCGTAATTTCAAGCACTATTATCTTATTCTTCATCAAGGGGACTTTTAAGACGTACTTCCCTAACGCTGTCTCTTACAACCGTTTTGTTGAACTTGAAAGTAGAGTGTTTTTCCCTCTTATGTTCTTTCTTAATCTGCGTGCATTTGTAAGATGTACAGGTATTACATTTCTTCACTCAACAATGATTCCTGTATGCCACAATCTTAGACGCTATGCCAACAAGGTGTTCAAAGGCGTTGCAACAAATGGGAAAGGAACAATGGGCTGGTGTCACGGATTCAAACTTCATCTGGCATGTAATGACAGAGGGGAAATCATAGCTTTTGTTCTTACTGGAGCAAACGTCAGTGACAAAGACACAAAGGTTTTCAAGGTTCTTGCCAAACGTCTGTATGGAAAGCTGTTTGCTGACAAAGGATACATATCACAAAAACTTTTTGACTTTCTTTTTGAAGATGGTATTCAGTTGGTGACGGGGCTTAGGGTAAATATG
>NZ_ADFQ01000041.1:0-7557 GCF_000177355.1 Prevotella amnii CRIS 21A-A | reverse complement strand
GCAGCACTTCTGAAGCATCAACCTCTGGCAAAGCCTTGAAGTAGTCCTGTATGGGATTGATGCGTGGCGAAAAGCTGCTTTCGATGATGGAATAGAGATTGTCGGACGATGTAATGATGCCAATGTCGGAGTCAAGTTCCCTACGGAGAGAGTTGATTTCATAGCGTCCAACCTTTGTGAAACGATTGCTTGCATCTTTACTGCTTCGGTATTCCGTCCTGCCCAGCACGGTATTATACCTGAACGCATAGTGCGCACGGAGATAGGTTTCTATCTCGCTGTTTTTGGAGGTGTTTCCCCTGCGTTCGGTAGAATTGCCAGTTGTTTTCATTCTGCTTTTATCTGCTTCATTTTTCATTGTTTACCCGTTTTGGTTTCCAAGAGTGAAGTTACGGCGAGAATGTCAATGTTCCAAGCAATCTGAGCATGCTTGCATAATGTTGCACTCATTGGCAATGAATTTCTCACGGATTTCTGACAGGAAGAAGCAGGAAAATAAGGATTTCAGGCTAATATAAGGGAGCAAGTATAGAAATACTACAAGAAAAGTATGTACTTATTTGCTCCAATCTGCACTGTATTGCTTTGACTAAAACAAACCTAGGAAAAAGGAAGATAAGGAACTACAGAATAGTAAGAAAGATAACCGCATTTCCTTTGGTTTCCCTATTCTTCCCTGCTGTTCCCCACTGCTTTGCGGATTGGAAATAAGCGCATACTTTTGCACGCAGAAACATGCGATGAAAAGCAAATCGCAAAAGGAAAATATAAACAAAACAATATAACACTATGGGATATTTTATCATTACCGACAAACAATGGGCGATGCTTAGGGACGAAATCCTCGCCCTTGCCCAGACCTGCTATAAGGCATTTGGAGAATCGAGTAAACACACAGAATGGCTGCACAACGGAGATGTGTGTCAGCTACTGGGCATCAGCAAGCGCACCTTACAGCATTATCGAGATACGGGCGTGCTGCCGTTTGCACAAATCGGGCACAAGTGCTATTATAAGCGTGAGGACGTGGAGCGATTGTTACAGACAAAATCAGAGAAAACCAAGAGTAACAAATAGACAAACAATGAAAAGATGGAAGCTGTTAGAGATTTGAACATGGATATGGACGAAATGCAGGTAGTGCTGTCCGCTATCCACAGTGTGAGCAGGAGAATTAAGGAAGTGGCACAAACGCACAAGCCGCTATTTAGCGGAGAGCATTTCCTTACGGGTAAGGAGGTGTGTGAGCGGCTATATATCAGCCCTCGCACCTTGCAGGATTATAGGGATAGAAAGATTATACCCTATATGCAGTTTGCAGGGAAGATACTTTATAAGGAATCAGACTTGGAGAGGCTTTTAGATAATTATAATATATAGGCACATAGGTGATATTTCATTGTAAGCATCCGATATCCGCAGCCTTTTAGAGTGATCCTATAGTCATTACCTTTGCAAGAAAAATGTTTGCAATCAATGAAACCAATGTTTTTCGGGCAAGTAGTTTTCCCATAGATATGCATCAAGGTATCCTTTGCCTATCCCAATATGTCCGTCATTTCGACTTAGCTCCGCTTGATTATCCTTTCAAAAATAAGAACTCAAAAATTAACAGAAATCGAAAAAAGACCTTCTATCCCTCGTAAGGGACGTTCATAGTAAAAGTAATTGATACCAGAATAATAACCTTCTATATACTTAGTCTGATTGAAAAGATTGGTGACCTTGCCAGTCAGCTCGATTCTTTTTGAAATGATATAAGAACATGATGCATCTACGAAAGTCAGGCTATGATATTTACTGGGTTCTGTCTCTATAATATTATTGTTTGCAGATATTCCAAAATTTAGTTTCTTGACTGGGTGAACTTGCAGACGAAAAGTATTATAATAGCTCCTAAGTGAATTGCTCGACTTAAATTGTTCGTTGTTTTGCCACGATAGATTGAAGGTCGCATCATTATAGATTTGAAGCCATGATAATTTAGTCCATGACAATGATAATGATGTGGAGAATATATTCGACTTTACCTTGTATTCAACAGTATTCTGTATAAATGGTTGTTCGCTATGATTGAAATTGACTGTCGCTTTTGTGAATAAGCGAATTTTACTCCATGTTTTTTCTACAGAAGTAAGGGCTAAGAGTCTGTTGGAACGCACGTTTTCCCAAATTGGATCGATTTTGCTCCACTGGTTATCATAAGTATAAGAGTTATAGAAATCCCGCTTCTGCCATGACGACGTTACCATCATATTCCAAGAGAAGAGGGATATGATGTTTGTATAGTTTAACGAAGCTGAAAGTGATTTGCTAAGATTTCTTCCAAGATTGTCCAATCCAGAAACTTTCGTACGGTAGTTTGAAAAATAGAAGCTAGAAAACGGATCTTCTCCAGCAATATCATCTGTTACACCTGCACTTAGCATACACCTCCATTGAGAATTGAAATGGTGAGACCATCTGAGGGAAGGAGTAAGATAAAACCGATTATTCTTAGAATGTGGAAGCCATTGCATACGTGAAGATAGAGCGTTCAGGGGTAATGCTACATAAACAAAACCACGAGAGTACTTTATGGTATATTCTGGGCTAAAGCTGTTCTTGACATAAAAATACTTATCATATCTATCTTGTTGGATTCGCAAACCGTTATTTCTGTATTCTAACGCATATTTCAGTCGCAGTTCATTGCCCCAGACATTGAAAATAGTTGAAACACTATTTCTTGCAACAAGCCTTTTTGAAAGAAGCCGTTCGTCCAAATTATAAATGGGGTTATCTGAAATATCATCAGAAAACAATTTCTCTTGGTTACAATAGTAGCGTACGAATGAATTTACCTGAAGAATTTGCTTACCCAATGTCAGTGTCATCTGCAATTTGTTCTGTACTGTTATTGATCTTGCATTCGTCTTGCTGTCAATTCCCACGTAGTTGCTATTAATCACTCCGTTATTTGTCTGCTTACCAAAGCTCGTTGTTAATTCTTCTATAAGGAATACATGAGGAGCATTATGTTCATAATGAAATATAGGCGCCAATACCCAGTCTTTAAATGTTGACTGATCCATCTCATGTAACATAACTGGCGAACTTCCTCCATACTTGTTTACAAGACTGTCGGAATCGTTAATACGGTTTCCATAAAAAACGATATTGGAGCGAAAGTTTCCATATTTCCCAACTAGATGGGAATGATTCAAACCTGCAGAAATTGATTTATTAAATGTAAAACGTTTCTCATCAATAGGCAGGAAAGTTCGTCTTTCTGTTGTCAGCTTATTGTTTGGAATAGGCTCGTAACCGTCTATATCCGTCACGTCTATATGTTCCTTAGCATATTCGTTGAGATTGTTGCCTGTATTATTAGTCTGAAGGGTCGCTAAAAGTTGGTTTTTACGTGCGATTCTCACAGCTGTTCCATCTACATTCCACAGTGCTTCGTCTCCATATCCACCACCAGCACTGAGTTCTCCAAACATTTTTGCCTTGTAGTCACTTTTCAATTTGATGTTTAGTGTAGCCTTGTCCGATAGCACCTTCCCTCTTAATGCTCTTATGGGTTGGTCATGCTCCATCACCTGAACTTGTGCTACAGCGTCTATCGGAAGGCTGTTTGTAGCTTGATTGTATCTATTGCCTAATAAGCTCTGTCCCTCGATATTAAAACTATTGATACTATTACCTTTATAGGTGACCCTTCCATCTTCATCCACTTCTATACCTGGTAGTTTCTTTAGTACATCTACTAATTTTTTGTCATTTACATCCTTGAATGCTGCAATATTATAATTGATGGTGTCCTTATGAACTTCTATCGGCTTGATATTAACGGTCACCTCCTGCAAAGCAACTGCGTCTCGTACCAAAGCCACATCAGAATTATCGTGCAGTGATGCTACACTTATCCTGTGTCCCTTATATCCAATAGACTTGAACTCTGCATAACTACAATTGGCAGAAAGCCGCAACATATATTTACCATCCACATCTGATATTCCAAAAGTGAGCAACTTTCCGTTCTTATCGTATGTTCGACAGCTTACAGACATAAGGGGTTCACCGCTCTTGGCATCTGTCACGATACCATGAACATTACTCTCTGTCCCCTGACCGTAAATAAGACAGGAAATAAAAAGACATAGGCTAAGTAAAATATATCGTAGGCTGGTTTTCATTCCAGTTCAATCGGATTATACGGTTTTTGTTTTATCGTCTTTGCTGTTTCAGGTGGAATTATCACACCAGGCATATTCATCTTTATAGCCCGCAATGGATCTTCCTTCTCATTACGGTAAGCCTGACGCGCCTTTTCTCTGCTTGTTTTTATTATTTTGATGTTTTTATGAAGATAAATAGGCATCCCTTCTGATACATTTATTATACCATTAAGTCTGAACGAAAAGTTATTTTTTGAGTCCCTTATAGAAACTATTAGTCCAGGTAAACCATCAAACAGATAAGGGCCATAAGGAACGGGATAATCCATAGCAAACCACGCTGTCCAATCTCTACCTCCAAAACTGCATTTGGCTTTAGTCACATTTATATTGTTGATGATGCTGTCATCACCTATAACTTCCCAGTTTATCACTGGTAAAGTCTGAGTATACTGATACGTGCCGAGTCCCTCTATCTGTATTGTGGCTTCCTTTTTAGATATGTCTTTAACAAGAGGATAGTTATAGGTCGGTTTTTCTAATGACATAGCTGCTGCGAAGTATTCAATAGATGAACGTCCTTGTTCATAATAAGCATCATTGATAGAATCATTTTTCCACGAAAAATAATCACAAAAACCACAGATTTGCTTTCCGATAGTTAGCATAGTTTGCCCATTGATTCGTTTAGCGATATCTGTGGAATCTTGCAAATAAGAAAACTCATAAAAAATTTGTACTTTTGCAGAATCAAACGTTGTTTTATTTACCAAGGTTAAAGAAGGCATAGCTCCATTTACTGTTTGTGAATGCATATTAATAAAACAACTCATTATAAAGGCTAATATGAGAGAACACGATTTTATCATAATTTTGCAAATACAAAATAATGCATAGATATTAAGCAGAATAATATCTATGCATTTAAAAGATTTAATGAATTTGGTTCTCTAACCTCATAACATCTGCTATCATATCAGAAGCACTCTGATAATTGTCAGACTCAAGGTAAACAACTTGTCCATTTGATAATGTTACCTTAACAGAATGTGCATTTGCAGCACTACAGCAAAGTGTAAGAAAAAACACCGCAGATAATAATTTTTTCATTTCTGATAATTTATTAGTCCATTCCTAAAAAACTAGTTAATATATGATTTGAACGGTTAAGGAGTTTACTTGATTAAAGTAAAACCATTCTAAAAGTATGATATTTATTAAGTAATTAATATATATTCAGTTTTGCAAATTAAAGAAAAATAATCCATATCTCCAAATTTTCACAAAACTTTTTAATGAGTTATCTTGTAATTGTGCAACTTCGATGACTTTTTGCAAAATATAAAGCAAGTAAATACATTTGTGTATGCAGTAATGTCTAAAAACAAAGCAATACTGAAAATCTCTTTTTTATACTCTCATTTAAGTAGTATGTAGTCATATTATAGCAACACCCATAAACACCTGTTTGATACAATGTAATTCTTTCTCTTTCAACGATATATCTTGTATTGTAGTAATATAGTAAGATAACAGTGAAAGAAAAAGGATTGATACATTATTCAGTTATTGACACCCTTGCCATATATGATGATTGGGGCGAGTGCATTCCTTGGACGTATTAACTCACTGCACACATATCTTCTGAACAGGTGGGTTTCTACACTGTCAAGTTGGAAGGATAGGGCAATGATGATTGGGAGCGGGTAAAGATGGGGGCATAACCTGCCAACTCTTTATCTCTGCCTATTACCCTCTCACCTGCACACCTTTCATCAGGGTGCAGGTTGGGATTGCGGATTATCTCTTGAAGTCTATTATTGAGCTTCCTCCACGTTACACCGAAGAACCTCGCAAGTTCGCCCTCCGTCATGGCAATTTCTCTATTTCCTTTGCGGACGATTTGCATATTGCTGCCCCATTCATAATAACTGCGCTCTTTGCATTGATGGAATTTTACTTCTATCTGTGCTTTGTTCTTTGTATTCATGCCGTTTCCTCCATTTTATAGATTGAAATATCTGAAGGTTCATAACCCTCTCTGACTCTATTCTATAGTTAATAGAAACATATTCTTTCCGTTCACTTGTTGGTAGTATGTAGTCATATCGTAGTAACACACATAAGCAACTACTGACAACAACGTAATCCTTTTTCTTTCATCGGTTTATCTCATATTGTAGTAATGTAGTAAGAAAACAATGAAAGAAAAAAGATTGGTACATATTCAGCTGTTGACACCCCTGCCATATATGATGATAGGAATGACAGAGTTCCTTGGACGCATCAACTCACTGCACACATACCTTCTGAACAGGTGGGCTTCTACGCAGTCAAGTTGAAAGGAAAGGGCGATGATTGTCGGTAGTGGGTAGAGCGGTGCGTAGCCCCTTACCTCCTTATCTGTAACAATCTTCCTTTCACCTGCATTCCTTTCATCTGGAGACAGGATGGATTCTTCGGTTATCGCCCGAAGACTGCCACTGACTTTCTTCCATGTCACACCAAAGAACCTCGCAAGCTCGCCCTCGGTCATGGCTACTTCGCCTGTACCCCTGCGGACAACCTGCATACCGTTTCCCCATTCAAAATAGCTGCGTGCTATGCTCTGTCGAGAATCTGTCCCTGTCTGCAATCTGCCTTCTTTATTCATGCCGTTTCCTCCATGCTTTCGTTTCTGCTTGCGTTGACAATCGTCATTGTCCCTATGGTAATAGCTTCCGTTTCCATTGTATCGTTTTCTTTGTTCTTTTCCTGATGTTTGGCGATGAGTCTGTCCATATCCTCCGAAATCTTGCAGTCCGTTACCTGCGCATAAATCTGCGTACTTGCAATTGATGCGTGTCCCATCATCTTGGCGATGCTCTCTATGGGAATACCTGCACTTAGGCACATCGTGCCGAAGGTATGCCTTGCCATATGATAGGACAAACGTTGCTTGATACCACAAGCCTTGCCTACGATGCTTAACTTCGCAGCTAACACACTTCTGCTGCAATAAGGTTGAAAAATAAAGCGATTATCCATATCCGTGTTATTGCCTTCTTCTTTCACCGCTTTTAGTTGCCTTTGCTGCTCGATAATCGTCTTGGCTATGGGATGTAACGGCACTATAAATTCTACTTTTGTTTTCTGACGCTCCTTTCTTATATACATCTGTCCGTCCGCTGCGCTCTTGATATGCCCAAACGTCAAGTGTTCCATATCCGTAATGGCTAAACCTGTGAAGCAGGAGAAGATGAACATCCGCCTTGCAAGTTCGGCATCGCTATCACACATCTTCATTGCCATCAGGTTTGCTACATCACTCTTGCTAAGAAAACGAATTGCCTTTTCCACCTTTTCATATTCCGCATGTTCAAATGGGTTATAACGAATGATGCGGTGGCTTACT
>NZ_ADFQ01000042.1:0-2902 GCF_000177355.1 Prevotella amnii CRIS 21A-A | reverse complement strand
TAGGTTCGCCAACCAATCGGGCGGTTATGAACTTCGAGATAATGGAATATTTAAGGGCACAATAGCACCAAAGGACATTACTCCGATATTTACGGACAGAGCTGATCCTGTCTGTATATTCGAGGGATTTATGGACTTTCTATCCTTTCTTTCAATGAAAGAAGAATTTACCAACCACTGTCTTGTGATGAACTCCGTAAGCAATGTAGCGAGGAGCATCCGCTACCTCAATGAAAGACAGGTGTTTTCTATTCGTACATTCTTTGACAATGATGAAGCAGGACGCAGAGCTACGGCAGATTTCGTAAAGGCAGGTTTTAAGGTGGAGAATATGTCCGTGCATTACAGGAGCTTCAAAGACCTCA
Source organism: Prevotella amnii CRIS 21A-A (assembly GCF_000177355.1). Classification (NCBI taxonomy): domain Bacteria; kingdom Pseudomonadati; phylum Bacteroidota; class Bacteroidia; order Bacteroidales; family Prevotellaceae; genus Prevotella; species Prevotella amnii. The sequence continues at coordinate 2,537 of NZ_ADFQ01000042.1, read as the reverse complement.
ACGAGTATCACGTCTATAGGGTACGTGAGAAACTAAAACGACAAGGACAGATGCAAGGTAAGTCTGTTAAGATGAAACAAGTTAAACATAAAATGAGATAGAAAAATGGAAAAGAAGAAAACAACAGAGGTAGAGTATGACCTTTCATATTATTTAGGTGGTAACGAAGAAGAACTGCTCGGAAGAAGTAGCCAGCAGCACACAAAGATGACACGTAGCGGTAAGCCATCAGAGGATGTCGAGCCATTACAGAACACAGAGGTATCACGGTGTACCGAGCTTTCACACGAAACTGAACAAGCAAGGCTGCCAGAGAATGCACCCGTTCAGAAACGCATCAGTGCCAAAATGAGAAAGGAAACGCTTGAAGCCTACAAGCAAGCCTATCTTTTACCTGCCAAACTCAGTAATAGGAAGGCTGTCTATCTGAGCAAGGAAACACAGGAACGTGCAGACCTCATCGTGCGAAGATTGGGCGACAGGGGCAGCAACCTTTCAAGTTTCGTGGAGAACCTCGTGCGCAGTCATTTGGAGGAATACCACGAGGATATAGAGAAGTGGAGAAAACTATAAGTATGAGAAAAAGGGTCGAGGGTTTTGCACAAAAAAGGTTGTCCCTTTTCTTTGAAACCCTCGACCCTTACCGAAAAGAAATGAATACAAAATTCTTGACCAAATGCCTGAACGGTGGGAATACCACGAACGCAGTTAGACACGGAATGCCGTGCATTCACTTTAGGCAGGGGAAACGCCCCAAGGCGTTATCGGTATCTCAGCTGATATTGCAAGACGTCAGTTTGTACCCACAAACTGCGCTTGCTCCCCTCGCCAAACAGTCGGGGAGATTAGACCGTAATCACTCCGTTCTCATTGGTCATCATTCAGAAATTAAGCAGCAACGAATCATCCATAATGATTAACTTTCAGAGAAACTTATATGAAGAAATACAGAAGAAAAGCTACCCAATGGCAGCAGAAGGACAATGAAGAAAAACAGATGAACAAGACGGAGTTCATCAAGGTTAGGTGTACTTTGGAGGAGATGCAGCGCATCAAGGCAAAGGCAGAAAGCACAGGACGGAAGTTCTCCGAGTACTGCCGTGAGATTCTTTTGAATGGTGAAGTGGTAGTCGTTCCCAAGATGACCGACAATGAAAAGGAAGCCATTGCCGTACTCCATCGAACGGGAATGTACTACGCACAGGTTTCCAACCTCATCAGGATAAAGGACGAGTCATGGGTGCCGATAACCAAGAACCTTTCCATATGTGCCAAAGAAGCATTTAAGCGTTTTTTCGACCCTCACTTCCGCATTGGTGACGATATATATAAGGTCTTAAATCTGCCGAGATATGATAGGAAAGTGTAAGGCGATAGCGCACGGAAGCACTGCATTGGACTATATCTTCAGAGAGGGCAAGCTGGGTAATCGGCTTGCCTTCCATAACCTTTGTAGCAGAGAATCAAAGGCTATTTACGAGGAAATGAAGTTGGTCAGCGACTACAACACACGGTGCAGGAATAAGTTCCTCCGTATCGAAATAGGTATCGCTCCGCAGGACGAGAAGAAACTATCAGTTTCTGAACTTGTCCAAATAGCCCATCTGTTTGCCAAGAAAATGGGACTTGACAACCATCAGTGGGTGGTAGTAACGCACAAGGATACAGACAACAGGCATATCCACATTATCGCCAACCGCATCAGCCTATACGGCGAAGTCTATGACACCACATTCGTAAGCAACAAGGCTGCAAAGATAACAGAGGAAATCAGCAGAGAGAAAGGCTTGACCATCGCCAAGGAAATCAAAGCTGAAAGGAAACATCAGAAAGCAAAAGCCAATCCCACAAGAGAGGAAACAAAGAGAGAACTACAAAGAATATGCTATGCCCTACTTGAAAAGTACAAAAGTACAGGTATCACAGGATATTCTATGTTCCTCTATGAACTAAATAAGCACGGAGTAACCATAGATCGTATGAAGAACAAGCAGAGCAAGGTCTATGGCTTGAAGTTCTCATACGGAGAATATTCGTTCAAGGCATCGGAAGTAGGCAGAGAGTTCGGCTACCGTTCTTTGCAAAAGAACTTCGAGGAAGGTAAGAAAGCTGATACGAATATATCTGACCAAGTAATACGCAAATCGCCAAAGCATACAGATACTAAGGATGCTGGTTATCAACTCGTACCCCCAAGCCGTTCATACAATCCACCACCAACTAAGGAAACGTCAAAAATCGCACAAACTATAAGAGATATGGCAGATGCAGCCATCGGCGCAGCCGATGAAGTTGTGGAAGGGTTAGGCGATTTGATTACACCATCCGCACAGGGCGATGATTATGCCGAAGCAGCATGGCAGCGCAAGCTCAGATACCAAGCGAACAAGAAAAAGAGAGGACGAAGACTATGATACAGTTGGTAGGATCTTTTGTTTCATGGTGATAAACTAGCAGGGAGTGCTAATTTGACACTCCCTGTCTTCTTAGATGACGTTAATGTTTCGTGTCTTTTGGAGGGCAAGAGTCATTACCAT
>NZ_ADFQ01000043.1:0-736 GCF_000177355.1 Prevotella amnii CRIS 21A-A | reverse complement strand
CTATCTTATTCTAAGATTTCAGAGAACATTGAGATAAGCTCTTAATTTTTGCTTACATCTTTTTCGTTGAATGCTTTTTTTCTAATGGATAGCTATTTGCGTCTTATCCGTTTTTGTCATTCCTTTACTTATAGCCCACTACCCAAATGTGCAGAATACCGCATTTGAATGTGGTTTGTTACAAAGTCAATCAAGGTTTTGTATTTGTATCATCTTCGCTTCCCCTTTGATTTCTCCATTTAATCCACTAAAAACTAAGATGTTTGATGATTTCCTACAAGGAATTTTATAGCAGGTTTATGCAACATTATGCAAGCACACCGAGAATGCTTGGCTATCAGAATTATCCTCCTTAACTTCACTTTCAGAAATCATTTTAGGACGATTATGAAGAAATGCGCAGACAATAGCAATATACACGCAGAAGACAAGCCGAAGCATAGTAGGCAAACTTCCAAAAACAAGGAGATAGAAAGCTACCTCTTCACCCATTATGACTTCAGGTTTAACACCGTACTTGGCAGAACAGAGTTTTCTCCCAAGTATGCCAATGTGTATAGCAAGGTCAGCCGTTATGACATCAATACCTTTCGCAGAGAACTTGATAGCGAGGACGGTATTATTACTTCCGCTGATAATCTCTATTCCATCATCGAAAGCAGCTTTTCGCCACGCATCAATCCTATACAGGACTACTTCAAGGCTTTGCCAACGGTTGATGCTTCAGAAGTGCTGT
>NZ_ADFQ01000044.1:0-28530 GCF_000177355.1 Prevotella amnii CRIS 21A-A | reverse complement strand
AATATAGTTTCTATAATAAGAAAATTCCCCAATTATCACGCTGGATAAGTGGGGAATCTCTTTGAACTGTATCGTTTAATCCAAACACTTTTTTATGATTTCATCACTGATGCCATTTTCTTTCATTCTTTCAGCAACTATTTTTTTATAATTATTAACTTCATGGTAGTGGAATATCATGTGTCCAAGTTCCTCTAAGGCATTTTCTATACGTTTTCTACCTTGTTCCGTATTCAAGTCTATGTCTGAGAATTTGGAACGCTCTCTGTGAAGGTTAAGGTAATAAATGCCACCGATTATCAGGGATGATATGGCGGATATATCTATACCAGTGTCCTTGAATTTCTCTTCATAGATATTGACAAGAGGTAAAGTGTGCATTTCTCTGAGCATGGCCGTACGGACTGTGGTCTCATTTCCTTCAGCAATCTCCCAGCGTAACAGTTCCAACATCACTGATTTATCTTGAAGTGCTTTCTGTACATCCTTGAAAATACTGATATAGCCCAATTCTGAATCTGTAGGAAATTGAACACCAGTGAGCACATCCTTAAACCAATAGTCATACCTCTTAACGAATTCATCATAAAATTTGCTAAGATTGTCATATCTGTTATAGAACACAAGCGGCTCTATTCTGGCTTTCTTGATAAGCTCTGTCACCAGCATTGATGCAAAGCCTTTTTTCTTAATCAGACTTTCTGCTGCCTTGATAATGTCTGCCTGTATATCGACGTTTGTCCTTCTGTATCTTTTGGGTTTATTTTCTTCTTCTGCCATCTAAAAAGGAATTGATTTTCTGATTTCCAAAAGAGCAGTCACTAATTGCTCTAACTGTTCTATCTCGTGAGAAGCCAATACACTAACTCTAAGCCGTGCTTCTTTGGTTCTTACCGCAGGATATGTGATACCGCTTACAAAGATACATCTTTTTTGTAATTCACGTGCTATTTCATATACTTTTCTATTGTCCCTGACCATGATAGGGAATATGGCAGATACAGAGCAGCCTATATCAAAGCCTTCCTCTGTCAGTCGTTTGCGCAGATAATTGACATTGGTCCACAATTTCTTGCGAATTTCAGGACGTGTCTGTATAAGTTCCAGTGCCTTCAGTGAAGATGCTGTAACCTGTGGAGTCATTGCTGCGGAAAAGACATTACTGTCAGCATAATATCTCAGATACTGAATCAGTTTTTCTGACGCGGCAACAAAACCACCGACACATCCGAAAGACTTACTGAAAGTTCCTGTAATAATATCTACTTGTCCCAAGCAATTATAATAGTCGGCTGTTCCTCTGCCGTTTTCTCCCATAACACCAATGCCGTGAGCATCATCCATCATAAGAAGACAATTGTGTTTCTTGCAGACTGCAATATACTCTGGAAGTTTTGATAAATCTCCATTTTGAGAATAGACACCATCAATGATGACTAATCGAGTTTGATATTTTCCTATTTCTCGCTCAAGGATCATGTCAAGATAGTCAATCTCATTGTGTCCTATATGTTTTACATTGGTTCCAATTAAACCACTCGTGGCACTGGTATGGATGTAGGAATCAATATAGGCTATGTCATTTTTTCCCAATATAGCACGAAGCAGACCTGCGTTGGCACCAAAACCTGATGAGAATAGAATGGCATCTTCCTGTCCTACAAACTTTGCTATACCTTCCTCCAATTGCTTATGAATATCCAAATAACCCCCAATAGCTTGGGCGGCACTTGCCCCCGTGCCATATTTTAAAACGGCATTTATGCCAGCCTCTTTAGTTTCTGGTCTTTGCGACATACCAAGGTAATCATTGGAAATGTATGCGGAAACCTCACCGTCATAGCCCTCAATTTGCATCTTGGCTCCAACTCCTGTTCTTGCCATGACCCAATAACTTTTGCAGCCGAACTGCTCCATTTGGTCAATGTAACTTTGGAAATTTTGGCTACGCTCGATAACATTCTCGTTTGGAGTAATCTCGAAATCCTTTAATGAAATAATATTTTTATTCATATAAACAATGTATATATAGTAAATAATGCCACAAATATAGCGAAAACACTAAGAAAATACAAATTTTGAAAAAAAAAAAACTGCTTTTACTTGTTTTATACAATATGTATTTGTATATTTGCAGCATGATAGTTAAAAGAATATCATCAATCAGATAAATTTTGAGTTATGAAATATATCCCCTTTAAAGATAATATTATGAAGTTTACAACATTATATATACTGCTGTTTCTTCTCTGCTCATGTTTTGAAGTACAAGGACAAACAAAGACTACTTTAATAACAGGAGTAGTTAAAACGGAATCAGGTGAATTCGTGCCACATTCCACTATTTTTTTCTCCAAAGTCAAACAAAAAAATCGCATTCTTGCTTCTGGACAATCTAACTCAAAAGGCGAATTTCAAATTGCACTATCTGTACCAGATGATAGTATAGCATTGCATGTTACACATATTAACATTGAACCTGTAACAATTTCGTGCAAGAATACATCGCAAAAAATAGATGTGATTGTTCAAGAACGTGTTACTCAACTGGAAGATGTTGTAGTAAAGTCTCCGAAAATATATGCAAATGGAGACACTATCAATTATCGTGTTGCTGCATTCCAACATGCAAATGATTTGTCAATTGGACAAGTTCTTCAACGGCTACCTGGCATAACTGTTTCTAATATCGGTCAAATCTCTTATAAAGGAATGCCTATCAAGAACTTCTATATAGAGGGATTGGATTTGATGAAAGGTAGATATGGAATTGCAACCAACAATATAGACCCTAATAGCATTAGTACAGTACAAGTGCTAGAAAATCACCAAGATATTAAGGCACTGAAAGACTTAAAACCTGAAGAACGAGCTTCCATCAACTTAAAACTCAAAAGTGGGGTAAAAGGAATTTTCAACCTAATCGCTACGTTAGGTGCAGGATTGGATAAAAAAGCACTATGGAACAATGAGTTGATCGCAACTTATTTTAAGCGCAACAGCCAACTGCTGGCCACCTATAAGGGGAATAATACTGGAAATGATTTGGGAATGGAATTAAGGTCATTTGACGAAGGTGGCACAAAGTATAAAACAGCAACTTTAACAGAAATGACAATGCCCGGTACTCCCGTTATTGGAAAACGTTATTATTATTTTAATCTATCACATACGGCTACTTTTAATCAAGTAATTCGAATTGGTTCAAATGGCGAATTGGGATTGAATGTTGCTTTTTTGAAAGATAAAGATAAGAGAAATCTTCAGTCAACTTCAACCGCCTATTTACCCACTGGAGAACGAAACATTGTAAATGAGAGTATTAATGGATTATTGAACAAACGTATTGGTTATGGTACAGCAACTTACATGCTTAACAATAGTAATTACTATATAAAAGAACAGTTAAAAACAGAATTGATTTCAACACATGGTTATAGCAATGCTATAATAGGAAATCAAGTTAATCAACAGAGTAAAATGAATAACTGTTTGTTACAAAACACACTTCACTTTACCTATCGTACAAGTAATAATCACGGGATAGATTTTTTCTCGAAAGTGAACTATGAGAAAAGACCACATCAGTTGTCCGTTTCATCGAATTTATTTCCAGAGATATTGTCTGATGATAACATGTTCCAGCATGTTAACCGCTCGAATATTTCTACCGAAAACAAAATAGATTTATTATCAGCTTTAGTTTTGGGACGTTTGACAGTCCACCCATTCACCCTATTTAAATTTTCCGCTGACAAATTAAGCAGTTCACTGCAGCAATATCAAAACGATATTTCATTAAATACAACAAACATTGGCATTGGATTTACTGCAAATTATAAATTGGGAAAAACCTATTTTAATTTTTTACTGTCAGGAGTTTATCGTTTATATAGTTTAAGAGATCATCTAGTTGGTCTGTTGTCTAGTAAACAAAAAATGGTGGCAGAACCAAGTCTTTCTATTAAGTATAGAATCAATGGTTTTCATGAACTGATGTTCGGAGTTGGTTGTGGTTATTCCAATCCTTCTATTGAGACACTTTATGGAAATTATATTTTGACTAATTATCGACAGCTCTCAATTTATGAAAGCAATGAACTATTTCATGCACAAATTAATAGAACAAACATTACATATAACTACAAGAATATTATTTCTATGTGGTTTGCAGGAGTTGATTTGATATGGGCCAACTATCATCCGGAAGTATTGTATGGAACAAACTATGATGGTGTGGCAGAAAAAATAATAAGTAGGCCGACAGATGAAGTATCAAACTCATATTCTGTCATTTTGCGAAGCAGTAAGGGATTCGACTGGAAAAAAACAAAAATAAGTGTTGATGCGAAATATACACATTTTGAAAGTCCGTTGCTTCTACAAGAACAGATTTTGAGATATTTCGGAAACTCTTATTCCACGAATCTCTCTTTTAATAGTAGTCCATTTAATTGGATGTCGGCAACTTATTCAGGCGGACTTTACATTTCCAAGTCAAAAATGCAGTTTGGACAGTCTACACCAACCATTAAAACCTTAAAAAGTAATTTTACTATGGATTTTTATCTGCCCGAAGGTATAAATCTCAGGATGAAAGCCGTTCACTACTACAACAATATGAACAATAAAGATAAATCTTTCTTTCTTGGCACTGTAGATATAAATTACTCCATAAAACGTTGGTATTTTTCATTAGCATTAGACAACATCTTCAACCGTAAAGTGTATGTAAACTCAACATCGTCTGATTTGCGTGAAAATACGACAGTCTACTACATTCGTCCACGCATTTTCTTGTTTCGTGTAAGATATAGATTATTGTAAAGATACACTTCGGTGTACATGTTTCATAAATTATTAACATTCTAAATTCTTAAACAATGGATTTGACAAAATTCCAAGATCTAGCACAAAGTGCTATGAACGAGAGAGAGATGAAATCTCTTTCTGGTGGCAATGTCTGTGGATGCGCATGCAGAAGCAATTCTACGATGGACAATGGTTCTGCAAATCACGCAGGCAATCTCAACTCGAAGGGGGCAAGTATGTCGGAAATGACATACTTTTTAGACGAGGTTGTAGTAACTCCTTCCCATGCAGTTGCAGCAGAGCCTGATTTTGAGATTTGTGATTAATAAACAAATTATCATCTCTTTGGGTTCGGCAACCCTTATGGATTGCCGAACCCTTAACAAAAAGTAAAATGAAAAAAGTATTGTTATTAATAATAATTTGCCTTATATCCAAGTTTGTCTATGCACAGTTTCCACCTGCGCCACAAATATTGGATAAGAAACTTTGTGTAGATACTGCATATATAGAACTCCTATATTCATTTAAATTTAAGAATCTTGCAGGACAAAAAGATTTTACTGAGGACATAAGAAAAATACAGATTGGGAATCATATTGTAAAGGACTTTAGTCAAATTGTATTCCATTATGACTCACTTGCAACAGAGCGTACTAAAAAAGGTCTGCAAACACAAAATATTCCCACACAAACATATCCTTGTGAATTATATAGTGATGTGGAAAATCATTTGCGAAAAGAGAAATACCGCCTGATGTTAAATGCAGGTGTACTTTGCTATGATTCTCAATGGATAACACCCGAATGGCAGTTTATACCCGATGATACAATACGTTTATCTAACTATTTGTGTAATAAAGCACAAATTAATTATGCAGGAAGAAACTACACTGCATGGTATGCATTGGATTACCCTATTTCCTATGGACCATTCAAATTTTGGGGTCTGCCGGGGTTAATTATAAAAATTGAAGAGGAGAGTGGCTTGTTCATTTGGGAGTTATATAAGATGAATAAGGTTCATTCGCCTATTTATAAATATAAATACGACAAGGAGCAAAATTGTACAGAAAGGTCAGCAAAACGCACAATTGATAAGATGATGTCTTCACCGATGTCATTTTTACAGTCCGTTGGAACAAAAATGATGGTAAGGCGCAGTGATGGGAGTTTTGGTGCTCCATCACAAAATAACCAACAGGAAGTATATCAACCCATAGAATTAAAATAAAATGGTAGAGTTGTCAGCAGACAATATTTTAGAGTATTTGGCGAATACACCGCAAATTACCTTTGAAATAACGGAACGGTGTAATTTGTCATGCATATATTGTGGATATGGAAAACTATATGCCAATAGAGGCGAAAGAAAAAATAGAGATCTTCCAATAGCTAAGGCTATACGTTTTTTGGAATATCTTAAGAATTTATGGGTCTTGGGAAATGATACTCAAGGCGATAGCTATATCACTATCAGTTTTTATGGAGGAGAACCGTTGCTTAACATCGAATTCATAAAGCGGATAATTGCTTACATAGAAAGCAATCTTTGTGGGTATAAGAAAAAATTTATCTACTCAATGACAACTAATGCAATATTATTGTCTAAATACATAGATTATTTAGTTGAAAAGGGATTTAAATTGTTGATTAGTCTTGATGGGGATGACAAAGGTTCTTCTTTACGCATATTTCACAATGGAACGCCTGCTTTTAATAAGATAATTTCGGAAATTGATTATGTTGCACATAAATATCCTAAATATTTCGACACAAACGTGGAATTTAATTCTGTTTTGAGCACAAAAACCACAGTTGAAGAAATTATTGACTTCATTGAGCAACGGTATGGAAAGAAACCTACTATTTCCGAAATTAATCCCGAAGGTGTCAATCCTAAAGAAAAATATCTTTTTGAGTCTATTCATCGAAAGAAATGGTCAGGTACAGCTATAACTAAAGTTCAGAACAAGAATTCTTATGATTTTCTTACCCATCCGTATTTTGAACGAGCTGCAAGATACATATTAATGCACTCACCATATGTTTACATGGATTATAATGAACTCTTGTTTAATAATCAAAATCGTAGAAAAGAGTTGCCTACTGGTACATGCTTTCCTTTTGTTAAGAAAGTTTTTATAACCGTTTCTGGGCAAATTATGCCATGCGAAAGAATAAGTTATACCTATGCCTTAGGAACTGTTTATGAAAATGCTGTTTCGATAGATTTTAAAGCAATAGCAGAAAGGTACAATAAATATTATAACAGAGTTAGACCTGTATGTCAAAAATGTGCCAACAACGAAGGGTGCTTAAGTTGCATGTTCTCAAACGGCCAACTTGAGTCACCACACTCTATGTGTTCCTATTTTATGTCCTCTAAAGATGCTAAGAATATGAAGAATGAAATTGGACAATTTCTGCATAACTATCCCGAAGCTTATTCATACATTATGAACAATTATGAAGTGATTATATGATTTATACATTGAAAAATTTCAAATGGGTTGCTATGTCAACAAACGTGTATGTTGATATAATAAAAGATAATAAGATTCTTTTGTATCATACAAAGAGTGGTGCGTACAAGATCTCTTCTAATAGTAGTTTTATTGAGGTTGTTAAGAATTTCTACTCCCCTGAAAATCTTGGAGTTATTGAATCTAATCAATTGTATTCTAAGTGTTCTGTTGATGTTGAATGGGCATTAAAAAACAAAGTGTTTATTCCTATAAATACTATACAAAAACCGATAGTATTATTACCAATCTTGAACCTTCAGAAAGATATTAGTAAAATTGGCGAAGGTAGTATTGACGACCGATTAGCAATAATAGGTTCAAAGCAAAATTTTATTTCAGGAATATACATTCGTATATCCAAAATAAATAATATATGTGATACGAAATGTTCAAAATTTCGAGTGGCAGCCTCAAAACAATATCCATGTCCAACTTATAGTCAGCGCATAGATAGAATATCTCCAGAGATTCTATCGCATATTCTTAATTCCTTAAAATATACTTGTGTATCAGTTGTCGATATAGTCTGTAGCTCTGACTATTTTTCAGTATATAGTAAAGAAGATTTTCTTTATATCCTATCAAAATATAATTATAAATATAGAATCCATTTCTTTATTGATGACTTTGGTTTTGCTTTATCCTTATTGAAATTGATTCAATCAATAAAAATAGAACTTGTTGCCTATGTTGACAAATTCTCAACAGAAGTCAAGCCGGAAGTTAAACATTTATTAAATCGAATACTGTATTTGAATTATGGAGAAGATGCAAACAAAGACAATGCCAATATCTTACCTGTATACATTGGAGATAGTAATAAGGAAGCTAACAATATACGGATAAGACGAGAAAAGGAAGAAGGTGTCTTTGAACAGAAAGTGTGTTTTAATGATGTTTTTAGAAATCAAAAACTTAATTCTCATTTCTTCGGGATTGTTGATGTTGACTCCCAATGCAACATACGTGCTTATGGGTCTCAACATATAATTGGTAATGTAACATCTGCTGATTTTTCATGGACGGACATTGTTGTAAATGAACTCAAGCAGAATCATTCTTGGAGATTAACCAGAGATATGACAAACTGCAAAGATTGCCCATTACGGTACATTTGCCCTCCCATTTCTTATTATGAAATTTTATCAAATAATACTCAAATATGTGGTTAATCTATAAAAAGATACGATTATACAGTTTTGTATTTATCGTTATGCTGTTTTGTACAAAGGCAAGTGGGAAAGTGACAACAGTTTCTCAAACAATTACGTGGTCATTACTCAAGGTAGATTCTCTTCTTCATATAAAAAACATTCAAGAGATAAAACTCTTGCATAATGAATTGTATATAACCTACGAATTCCCTGGAGGATATGGCGATCAGTTATTAAAAAGTTATAGTATAAACTGGGATACTCAAACGATCCGCTTTACAAAAGAGTATTACAAGCGTAAAAATGGTACGCATGTGTTTAGTGTTCCAATAACATTTTGGGATGAAAATGGAAATATGTTTGTAACAGAGCGTGATAATCCTTATATCTACGAGATAAAAAAAGACACTGTACGTAGAAACGGTAAAGCAATAATCTCCTCTAAATCAGAGTGCCCATACGAGTTGGTGCTTGAAGTAAAATACCCTTTCATCCTATCTAACGATAAATATATTTTCATTGGACGACAAAAAAAGAATGGTCACCAAGCTATTTTTAGTTCAACCACCCAAGGAAATAAGCAGAAAATAGAAGAACTTAGTAAAATTATATATGACAAAAGATATCCATCATGGTTTGTAAATCATGGTATGTTCACCTATTGTCCATCAGAACAAAAGGGTGCGTTTGCATACCAGCTATTTCCTGCTATAGAATTCTTTAATTTCAGCAATGGCACTACCAATCTATTCAAGAAAGGTTTGAATACTTTTAATCCTAAGACTATTAGTGAAGGCGATATCTGGGAATCAAACCCTATTCATTTTAAATATATTACTTCCAATGAAAAATATGTATATTGTCTTTATTGGGGACTTAGTACACAACGTGCATTGCAAAAATACAAGCAGCATACATTTCGAGCAGAAATCATAATTTTAAATTGGGATGGTGAAATATACAAGACCTTAAGAACCTCTCGTAAGATAACAGCGATAGCTGTTAGTGAGGATGGAGAACACCTCATTGGATTTGATGGTAAGAACTTCCTAATTGCTACAATTTAAATAATGCTTAGATTTCCAAATTGCACTCAATATGATAGCATGGACTGTGGTCCTTCATGTCTACGTATGATAGCATTATATTACGGAAAAGATATATCTTTAGTATATCTTCGGGAACTTTGTTGCTTCACCAATCGTGGTGTTTCGATTTTAGGTATAGACAGAGCCGCTAAGTTAATCGGTTTTGATACCATATGTGCTAAAATAAAATTCGATCAGATTGACACATCTGTTCCATTGCCATGCATACTACATTGGAATAATGAACATTATGTTGTACTATATAAAGTAAAGAAAATACTTGGAAGAAAGTATTATTTTGTATCGGATCCCATAGGTTCCCGTTTTAAATATTCAGAAAAAGAGTTTGTGAATTGTTGGCTGAACAAAGATGATCTTGGCGTGGTTATCTGCATGAAACCAAATCCAAAATTCTTTGAATCCAACAGCGGAGATCAATCTCGAGGAATTCGTTGGTTTTTTCAATATACTAAGCCATATTATGGTGCAATATTTCAAGTCTTAGTGGGACTTTTTTTCGGCTCACTTCTCCTACTGATTTTTCCGTTTTTCACACAAGCTCTTGTTGACTATGGAATAGGGAATAGAAATCTTGGATTTATTTGGACTGTTTTGATTGCACAAATACTTTTAATTCTTGGCAATTCTGTAATAGGATTCATTAGGAACTGGGTTTTACTTCACATTGGCATGAGGATTAATATAACGATCATTTCTGATTTTATCATCAAACTCACGAAACTTCCTATGAGTTTTTTTGATTCAAAAATGATTGGTGACGTTCTCCAAAGAATTGGTGATAATTCAAGAATCAAAGAGTTCGTTACTGAAACAAGTCTTTCGATATTATTTTCTCTTCTAAATATTATTATACTAAGTGTCATTGTGTTAATTTATAACTTCTGGATATTTCTTATTTTTACTATTGGCAGTCTGTTACATATTGGATGGATATTATTATTTATGAATAAACGTGCGATACTTGACAAGAAAATGTTTGCACAGACTTCTTCCAGCCAAAGCAATATCATTCAGTTGGTTATGGGGATGCAAGAGATTAAGTTATGTGGATGCGAGAATCAAAAAAGATGGGAATGGGAAGATGTTCAAGCAAAAATATATTCAATTGCAGTCCGTGGTTTATCATTGTTACAATATCAACAATCGGGAGCAATTTTACTTCTGCAATTAAAGAATGCATTGATTACGGCACTGATAGCTTCTCTAACAATAAAAGGACAAATGACATTAGGAATGATGATGTCAATACAGTATATAATCGGGCAACTTAACAGCCCAATAGAGCAATTAATTCAATTTGTACGAAAATATCAAGATGCGAAACTCAGTCTAGAAAGAATTAATGATGTTTATGAAATAGAAGAAGAAGTCCATAATACTTCAAGATTAATAACGAATATTCCGAATGACTCCGTTACAATACATAATGTGTATTTTCGATATGACAAACTTTCAACAAAGTACACTATAGAAGATATTTCTTTACAAATTCCCAAAGGAAGAACGACTGCTATCGTTGGTTTAAGTGGAAGTGGAAAAACGACATTATTAAAATTGTTATTAGGATTTTACACTCCAGAAAAAGGTGATATCTTCATTGGTAATCAGAGTTTAAGTAAATATGATATAAGAGAATGGAGAAAAAACTGTGGTGTTGTAATGCAAGAAGGTTATATTTTTTCAGACACAATTGCAGCAAACATTGCACCAGGCGTTAATTGTATAAATCAAGAAAGATTAATTGAATGTGCCCATACTGCAAATATATTGGGATATGTGAAAGCATTACCTATGGGATTCAATACGATTATCGGAGGAGATGGTTTGGGCCTTAGTATGGGACAGAAGCAACGAATATTAATCGCTCGTGCACTATACAAAAACCCTAATTATATATTAATGGACGAAGCTACAAATTCGTTGGATGCGACTAATGAATCAGAAATTATGGAAAGAATGAGAAGTTTCTTACATGGTAAAACTGCACTAATTATAGCACATAGATTAAGTACCATACAAAACGCTGATAACATTATTGTAATGGAAAATGGTAGAATAATAGAACAAGGCAAACATTCCGTTCTTATTTCGAAACAAGGCAAATACTATGACTTAATTCGTAACCAATTAAGTTTGTAAAATGAGTAAAAAAAACATCAGCGACAAGAAGAGTACCAAACTTGAAGCTCTTTTAAGTGAACCATTTAACCCTCTTATAAGATGGGGATTGTCTATTGTGATAGTATTTCTATCCTTTACAATGTTTTTATATTTGTCCAAAACAACAGTTACCAAATATGTTATACATCCATATAAATGTTACGAAACCCAGCAGAATAATTTAAGAACAATAACGGTATATACCCAACAGCAGTTACCCCAATGGGTGAGCAAACAAAAAAAAGTTGCCGTGTGTAGTATCGACTATAGCCAACCTCTAAAAGGAGACATTGTTTCAATTTTAAAATATCATAATAAATTTATTATTATATTAAGAATAGAGGATGGGCAAAACATTATTGCAGATAGTTACTATTTGGTTTTTTCAAAAGAGCAATCTTATTTAAGTATAATATTTGCAACTTTAAAGGCATCTAATATAATTCCTAAATAATTTTGTAAATATTTAACAAGTTGAAGTTTTATATCATACGCAAGAAGGATACCCTATTCTTTAATAAGATGAACTAATTATACCTTTATCAGATGGGCAAGATTAGGATCTGTTTTGATGCGGATTGTTTCAGAGTCCACAAGGGATAGCACGTCTTGCTTAACATGCCTATAGTTGGCTTCGATGGTCTCTTGGAGATTGTCGGAGTCGGTTTCGTTTTTGAAGTCTGCAATGATGGGGATAGGCTCGTAATCCTTGGTTTCGGCAGATACCTTGGCAACATTCACGACAATTTCTGCATGAAAAATCTTTTGGTCAATACGCTCATCGAAGTTGTCGGATACAGCACCTACAAACATACCTTGTGTGAGGTTTGAAATTTTACTTGCAGGGATGAGACTATCCATTTGTGTGGAGATAGATGTCGATTTGTCGTTCCGGTTGATGGTCATCGACTGCCGTTGTTGAAGTACTTTACCGAAACGCTCTGATAACGTCTTAGCTGTTTCGCCTACTACTTGCCCACTAAACACATTCCCCACTGTGTTCTGTATCACCTTGCTTTCCTTATCCCCATAGTCGCGGGTAAGCTGAGAAAAATCTTGAAAGCCCAAACAAACTGCCACTTTATTGCTTCGAGCTGTAGCTATTAGGTTATCCAATCCACGAAAGTAGATAGTCGGCAACTCGTCGATAATCACTGATGATTTGAGTTGCTTCTTCTTGTTGATGAGCTTCACAATACGGCTGTTGTAAAGTCCGAGTGCCGCCGAATAGATGTTCTGGCGGTCAGGATTGTTACCTACAACAAGCACCTTCGGCTCATTGGGATTGTTAATATCAAGTGAAAAATCATCACCCGTCATCACCCAATAAAGGGCAGGGCTTATCATACGAGATAGCGGTATCTTGGCACTGGCTATCTGTCCCTGCAACTGATCCTGTGCTCCACCTTCCCAAGCGTCCATAAAGGGAGAAAGATAGTTGGCAAGTTCATCGTAGGAAGTGAGTATCGGAAATATCTGTGCGTAGGGACGGTTCAGGAACTCTATTGCATGGGGAAAGGTACAATACTTTCCATTCTCATATATCTTCAGAAACCAGATAATTGCAGCCAGCAAGATAATCGGAGACTCCACGAAGAAATCTCCCTGCTTTTGTATCCACGAGCGGTTTAGGTTAAGCATAATGGTATAGGCACTCTCGTAGGCATCTGATATATCCGTCATAAAGGCAGGATTGATGGGATTGCAACGGTGGCTTCTGCGTGGATCGTCAAAGTTGATAACATAGAACTGGGGCTTCACCTTGTATGCATCCAAGTGATTAAGTAGGTGATTATAAGCAATCTCAGAAAGGTCGGGAAACTTATAATCGTAGATATACATGGCAAAGCCTTTCTCAATCTGCTGCTTGATGTAGTTGTTTACGATAGCGTAGGACTTACCCGACCCCGGTGTGCCGAGTACCATTGAAGCACGGAAGGGATTGACTACGTTAATCCAGCCCTTATTCCATTTCTTCTTATAGTAAAAACGTGTGGGGAGATTGACGGAATACTCATTCTCCATCAATCGTGTTTCCTGCATGAAACTCTCGTTCTCTGTGTTGAAAACATCGTCCATTAAATTATTCTTCAATAGTCGGCTCACCCATACGCCACCCATCAGCAGGCAGATATAGCCAACGGAAAGCGTGAAGATGTAGAGCGAAGCTGCCCCGACCTTGCCGATGGGCAATGCCAGCAGCCACCAATTGATAAAGAAAAAGACGAAGCCTGAGAAAAGCACCGTCCAAATCTTCGACCATGTTATTTTCTCCTCCTTCACGCCTTTCGTCCCTAAACAGGATAGTGCAAGGAATACCACGCAAAAGAGTTTTGTCCAGAGGATAGACGAAAACAATCCTGTGGTACGCTGGAAGTTCATCAGTATCTTATCCACAATGCCGAGCGTAAAGCCCCATGTATGGAACGCCTCGTAGCAGAACCAATAACAGTTGATAAGGAGAAATATCACTGATATGCCCCTCATAAAGTCCATGACTTTACCTAATGCCCTTAAATCATCTTCCTGTGCCATAATCGTATTGTTTTTGGGAAGCCTCCCCCAACCCCTCCTAAGGAGGGGAGATAGAAATGCTCGTTTGTTTAATGTTTTCTTCGCCTAAGATTTACCTTACTTTGTCTGCGGAGTTTACGCTGCCATGCCGCTTCTTTCCAATCATCATTGCCTGTAGATGTGAAAGAACCATCCACCATATCCTCGATGAGTTCATCAACAAGGTTGTCGCATTCCTCTGTATTTAGGTGCAAAGATTCATTTGTAGTTGTCTGCTCCAAGCGTTCTGAAGGACTGCCATACAACGCTTCATCCAAGAATGGATTGTGTGTTGGATTGGATAAATACGCATTAAATACATTGGCAGAATATCCTTTACCCAATCGGGAACCGTTGAGCGCAATTCCCTCATTATCGTCAATAAAGGTAATGCCATAGATACGTCTACTTTCGTTTTTTCGGATTACCACACGCAAGACTTGTTCTTCCAATCTGCTCCGCAGCTCTTTCTCTGTTTGTGGAGAGGTGCGCATAGCTTGTAACACCTTGTTCCTTATGGTTGGTATCAGCGGCTTGATGGCTTGCTTTGATCTTTGCATCCTGTTCTGCACGGCTGTATAGCCCACACCACGTCCAATGTCCGAGGCGTGAATGGGCGTGCTCACCTTATTTCCTTTGTCATCGGTAGGTACATAAACCAGTCCATCATACTGTTTACCCCTATACTCGGTCTTTACCTCTTCTACGGCGAGATTATATCGGGAGAGTATGGCGTTTAGCTCACCCAAGGAGCAGAATGAATAATGCTTCATAGCAGAACGAACAGTGTTTGCCACCTGTTCCTTGATATTCCCTTGCATAACATCGACTTTTGGCGTTTCTGTTGTCGGCTTCTCACTGACCTTTGAACTTGGAATGAGGTTATATTTCTTTTCCAAAGCATCAGTAATCTTTTTGCTTCGTCTGCCCTCATACTTGTCATTGATTTTTCTGCCTTTGCTATCCACTCGAAGCGAAACGATGTGAATATGCTCACGTGCAATATCATTATGTTTGAACACGATATAGGGTTGCTTGCCATAGCCAAGTTCTTCCATATACTCCTTGGCTATCTGTGTGAGTTGCTCATCGGATAGTTTCTCGTCCGGGTGCGGATTGAGCGAGCAATGAAATACCATTTTCTTGGTACGGCAGTTCTTGGGTATCAATGCCTCCATATCAGCAAGCACGTCCTCCATCGTATAAGTTCCCTCTTTGTCCTGATACAATTCAGTGGCAAGGAGAATGCTTGCTTCTCCTTTTTCAACCTTTTTGAAGTTGTAGCCGATTGCCCCTCCAAGGTTTTCCGTTGCAGAAATCTTCACTATCATTTCCTGCGGTAATCTA
This sequence comes from Prevotella amnii CRIS 21A-A, assembly GCF_000177355.1. Taxonomy (NCBI): domain Bacteria; kingdom Pseudomonadati; phylum Bacteroidota; class Bacteroidia; order Bacteroidales; family Prevotellaceae; genus Prevotella; species Prevotella amnii. The sequence continues at coordinate 12,867 of NZ_ADFQ01000044.1, read as the reverse complement.
TGGTAAGACTGATAGCCTGCTCCTGCAAGGCAATGATTTGAGCCGACAATTTCTCCAACTTCTCAAGCAGGATCTGTGCAGTCTTCACGCTATGATAGCTGTTTATGGCACGCACGGTTTGGTTATAGAGCACACCAATTTTATGGATTTGTGCCGTCAGTTCGGAGAGTTTACGGTAGTATTCCACGGCGGATTTATCCACCGTAATCACCTTGAAATTCTCTCCGAGAATACGACCACGCACAAAATCCGACTTGGTCTGCGCCCCTGAACGCTGAAACAAATCAATCGCTCGCTGCTGGTCTTTGGGGTTGGGAAGACGGGTGTCCCATCTGTCCCATCGTTCAATCTTATCATTCACTGTCTTTCCTTTTTGTAATTACGACTTTGGAGTAATTCTCCCCCCTTCGGGGCAAGGGTCTTTGTCGGCAGAAACGGAGTTTGTCGGACAAAGACACACCTTGCCAATATCAAGAACTGATACGTTTGAAGTATCCACCCTTGTGGGGTGTCTGCTTCGGGATATTACCTCCATGTATTATTCTCGCCTGCAAAGTTACGGCGGATTTTCAAATATCTCATTATCAATGATATTCACTCTTTTCCCTTGCATTTCCCTGCACTTCATCGCTGTAATAAAATCAGCAGAAATATCATTTATTTTGCAGTCAGAACGAGCGAACAATGGTATGATAACACAAGCAAAAGATATATCATATTACCGCCTGCTTGCACCAAAGATGACAAGAAGGAACAATACATATTCATAACAATTTATTGTCATGACAAACTATTGTCAATACAACAAATTGTAAGAACTTGAAATCGTCCTTTTGGACTATCGCCCGAACCATACGCAGTCAGAGCAAACTGTCTGCTGATAACTCTTAATAATGAGAGAATATCCAAACATCAAATAGACAAATAATATGAACTAAGAAATTATCATTATGGAGAACAAAGAACAACGCCCCCTTTTTCTGGGCTTCTCTTCCCAAAAGGGAGGAGTGGGAAAAAGTACTCTTGCCGAAATCGTAAGCAGCATATTGTACTACGAGCAAGGCATCAACCTCTTCGTGATGGACTGCGACCTGTCGCAAGACTCTTTCTACAAACTGAGGGAACGTGAGAAAAGTATCGTTCAGGAGGGCGAAGAGCTTTCCAAATCCATGCAGGAGTACTTTCATCACCTTGGCAAAAAAGCATACAGAATTTACAAGTCTGCACCCAAGGAAGCCGTCAGGACTGCACGAAGTAAAATCGACGGTATCAGCAACGAGAAGTACCAGTTGGTTATATTTGATTTCCCGGGACATGCTGGAACAACCGAACTGATGGAACTGTCCCTTCAGATGGACTATATCCTTTCTCCGATTGAAGCCGATATTCAGTCGCTGGTTTCATGTCTGGCATACGCCAAGACTATCACGGAGATTGGAGTTTCGATGTCCGACTCTCGGATAAAGGACATTATCCTGTTCTGGAACAAGGTGGACAGAAGAGTAAGGAACATCATCATCGATGAATATACAAAGCTCATCCATGAATACGAACTCACGCTCCTGCCCGGCTATGTATATGCCACGCACCGCTTCTCTCACGAACTTTCCACATACGGACTGCGCGGAGTGTTCCGCTCTACCTATCAGCCTCCTGCAAGGGGATTACGAACGGGTACGGGGCTGGACGAACTCGTCAATGAGATAATTCAACGTCTCAAACTAAAAACGAAAACAGAAAATGGCAACGATTGAGGAAAGAAAGCAACAGCTGGAAAACAAGCTGAAGAAAATGGCAGAGGACAATGTCGTGGTGAAACCTGTCACGATACCAAACTCCTTCGACCCTTCCGAGGATACTGAGTCCTCCCCAGCAACATCAGGGGAGGAAGACAATAAATTAGAAGAGACGAAAGAAACGAAAACAGCAAAAGAAAAACCGGTAGATGAAATAGAAAGAGAGGAAACGATGAACATGGAACAGAAACGGGAAAGGAAGCCGAGAATGGAAAAGCCCGGCGTGTCCTCCCTTTCCATAGAGGACTACCGTTCCCTGTACTTTCATCCCGTCCGCTCCCAAATGCGGACAGCCTTCTCCATTAATCTGGAAACGCTGCAGAACCTGCGCAACGTGTTGCAGGACTTGGGGGAGCGTGTTTCCATAGCCGCATATATAGACAACATTCTTAGGGAACACCTGCGTGAACATTTGGAATTGCTCAACAGTGCGGCAGCAAAGCAAAGACGCAAGACAACTATAACACTATGATGGAAACAATACTTTTCAGTTTTATACTGATACTCATCATCATTTGGATAATGCTGGGTATCCTGTACTTCTATATGCGGTATGTATCTCCGTATGGCATCCTTATCAAGAAAAATAAAAAGGGCAATGAGCAGACTAAGGAGAATGAAGCGACGAAGGAAAAAGACGGACAAAAAGGAGAAGGAAAAGAAGATCAAGCCGAGTTTGTACTGATTGGCAAAAGCCGTTCCATTTCCCCTATTATCCCACAAGTTCCCTCTGCTTCTTCATCTGAAAATTCAGAGCAGAATAGTAATAATTTTGCACCTCAGAACTCCGAAAAGAAAGAGGACATGAAGGAAGGGGACAACGAGATGGACGTTGATTTCGAGATGGAGCGAGTTGATGAGAATGAGGTCGCCCGTGAGGAATTAATTCTGCCCATTGAGTCCACATCGGACGAAACCGAGATGTCAGGGCAGTCCGTCCTCGCACGTGACTTAGTCCGCCTGCAAAAGTGGGCAAAGAACAGTGAGGAGGCTGATGAGGAAGAAGTCAAAGAGACAGTTCGGCAGCTTCAAGACTCTGACCTATTGGATAAGTACAAAGAAAACATCGCCAAGATGCTGGGTGAACAAGCCTCGCTATTGGAGAAAATCCGTAAGGCGGAAGAAAAGGAAGATCAGAGTGCTCAACCAGCAATGCCTTCATCACAAGACCCAACACCTCCTGTTTCTGGCATATCTGACACAGCAGTGGGCGATGCTGACGATAGACCGCTGTCCTATTATCTGTAAAAATGGTTTCTTGATTTTCATATTTCGGAGGAATGCAGGGGTTGCTCAAAAGTAAAATAATCAGCCAATATCTATCATACGATAAAACCGAGCCACCCCTGACACCTCCACAAGAAGACAATTCGTTTAACAACTTAAAATAAACAGCAAAATGAACAACAAAAAAATCACAATGATGCTGCTCCTGACGGCACTGACCACCGCAGCAGCGTACGCACAGGGAAACGGTATGGCAGGTATCAACGAAGCCACAAAAATGGTAACCTCCTACTTCGACCCGGGTACGAAACTCATCTATGCCATCGGTGCCGTAGTGGGTCTTATCGGAGGAATAAAAGTATACAACAAGTTCTCAAGTGGCGACCCCGATACGAGCAAGACAGCCGCTTCTTGGTTCGGTGCGTGTATCTTCCTGATTGTGGCTGCCACCATCTTACGTTCCTTCTTCCTGTAAACGATGGCACAGTGGGAAATCAATAAAGGTGTAGGTCGGACGGTAGAGTTCAAGGGTTTGAAGGCGCAATATCTCTTCCTATTTGCGGGAGGACTGTTGGCGGTCTTCTTTCTCGTGGTGGTGCTCTATCTCTGTGGCATCGACCAGATAGTCTGCCTCGGTCTTGGCTTAGTGGGTGCAACACTCGTTGTGTGGCAAACGTTCGCCATGAACCGCAAGTACGGCAGATACGGACTGATGAAGCAGGGATCCATTAAGATGCACCCGCGCTACCTCTTGAACCGCCGTACCGTCTTTCACCTTATCCGTAACCTCAAACCAAAACGCAAGGCATAATGAGAAACAACAGTAAAATCACGACCTTGGAAGCGAAGTTCCCGCTACTCTCCATCGAGCAGGGTTGTATGGTGAGCAAGGATGCCGACATCACGGTAGCTTTCCGTGTGGAGCTGCCCGAACTCTTCACCGTTACCTCCGCCGAATACGAGGCGATGCACTCGGCATGGCACAAGGCAATCAAGGTGCTTCCCAACTATACCATCGTGCATAAGCAGGACTGGTTTATCAAGGAACGTTACCAACCAAAGATGGCAGAAAGCGGACTTAGTTTCCTCTCACGTGCATCTAACCGACATTTTAACGAGCGTCCTTTCCTGCACCACTCAGTCTATCTCTTTCTAACCAAGACCAACAAGCAGCGTATGCAGCGACAGAGCAATTTTTCCTCGCTCTGCCGTGGGCACTTGCTCCCCAAGGAGATTACCGACAAGGAGGAAGTGGTCAAGTTTATGGAAGCGGTGGACCAGTTCGAGCGTATCATCAACGACACGGAGCAAATCCGGCTCACCCGTATGAAGGAGGAGGATTTGGTGGGGACAGCCGAGAAGGGCGGACTCTTAGACCGCTACTTCTCCCTTTCTGAAGAAGGACACGCTTCTTTGGAAGACATACGATTAGGAGCAGACCTTGTGCGTATAGGGGATAATCGCCTTTGCCTACATACGCTGTCAGACACGGACGACCTGCCTACAAGTGTTTCCACAGACACACGCTATGAGCGACTATCAACGGACAGAAGCGACTGCCGACTGTCCTTTGCCGCTCCCGTTGGCTTGTTGCTGCCCTGCAACCATATCTATAATCAGTACCTCTTCATCGAGGACAGTGATGATAACCTGCAAAGGTTTGAGAAGCAGGCACGCAACATGCACTCGCTTGCAAGATACAGCAGAAGCAATCAGATTAACGAAGAGTGGATACAGGAGTATCTCAACGTAGCCCACTCGCAGGGGTTGACCTCCATTCGTGCCCACTTCAATGTGCTGGCATGGAGCGATGACAAGGAGGAGCTTCGCAACATCAAGAATGATGTGGGCAGCGCGTTGGCACTGATGGAGTGCAAGCCACGCCACAACACCGTTGATACGGCTACCCTCTATTGGGCGGGTATTCCCGGCAATGCCGCCGACTTTCCAAGTGAGGAGAGTTTCTATACCTTTATCGAGCCGGCTCTCTGTTTCTTCACGGCAGAGACCAACTACAAGGACTCGCTCTCTCCCTTCGGCATCAAAATGGCTGACCGACTTTCGGGCAAGCCAATCCACTTGGACATTTCCGACCTGCCGATGAAGAAAGGTATCATTACCAACCGCAACAAGTTCATTCTCGGTCCTTCAGGTAGTGGCAAGTCTTTCTTTACCAACCACATGGTACGCCAGTATTACGAGCAAGGGGCGCACGTGCTTTTGGTCGATACGGGTAACAGCTATCAAGGCTTGTGCGAGCTTATCCACCGCAAGACCAAGGGCGAGGACGGTGTTTATTTCACCTATACCGATGAGCATCCTATCTCTTTTAATCCTTTCTTCACCGATGATTACTTCTTTGACGTGGAGAAAAGAGAAAGTATCTGCACCTTATTGCTTACGCTTTGGAAGAGTGCCGATGAACATATTACCAAGACAGAAGCAGGCGAACTTGGTTCTGCCGTCAACACCTACATCGAACTTATCAGGACGGATCACACCATCGTTCCCTGCTTCAACACCTTCTATGAGTATCTTCGTGATGTGTATCGGGAGGATATGGAGCATCGGGACATTAAGGTAACGCTCTCTGACTTCAATATCAATAACCTCCTAACGACACTCAAGCAGTATTATAAAGGTGGCAGGTATGACTTCCTGCTGAACTCGGACAAGAACATCGACCTGCTCTCGAAACGTTTCATCGTCTTTGAAATCGACCAAGTGAAGGACAACAAGGATTTGTTTCCTGTCGTAACGATTATCATCATGGAAGCTTTCATTAACAAGATGCGCCGATTAAAAGGCATCCGCAAGATGATTCTCATCGAGGAAGCATGGAAGGCGATTGCATCCGCTAATATGGCAGACTATATAAAATATTTATATAAGACGGTCAGAAAGTATTTCGGGGAAGCCATCGTCGTGACACAGGAGGTGGACGACATCATTCAGTCGCCCATTGTCAAAGAGAGTATCATCAACAACTCCGACTGCAAAATCCTGCTTGACCAGCGCAAGTACATGACCAAGTTTGACGGCATACAAGCCATGCTCGGACTCTCCGAAAAGGAGAAGAGTCAGATACTTTCCATCAATCAAAACAATGACCCGAATCGACTCTACAAGGAAGTGTGGATAGGCTTGGGCGGTATGCAGAGTGCTGTCTATGCTACGGAAGTGAGCATGGAGGAATACCTGACCTATACCACTGAGGAAACCGAGAAGGTGGAGGTGATGAACAGGGCAGCACAGCTTGGTGGGGACATCGAAACGGCTATCAGGCAGTTGGCAAGTGAAAAACGGGAGAAAAGAAAGTAATTTTTCAACAACTTAAATATGACAACAACAATGAAAAAACAAGTTTTTATGCTACTTACCGCTTTGACTTTATTCTGCGGTGGTCAGGCACACGCACAATGGGTAGTAACCGACCCGGGCAACTTTGCGGGTAACATCGCCAATTCCGTCAAGGAAATCGCCACCGCCTCGAAGACGGTGAAGAACACCTTGGACGGCTTCAAAGAGGTAGAGAAACTCTACAACGACACGAAGAAGTATTACGACGATTTGCGTAAAATCAAGAACTTAATCGGTGATGCCTATAAAGTAAAAGAATGTATCCTGATGGTGGGCGACATCTCGGAGATTTACGTTACCTCGTACAAGAAGATGCTCTCAGACAAGAACTTCCGTCCTTCGGAACTTGCTGCTATGGCTTCCGGCTATACCAAGTTATTGGAATTGAGCGGAGAGAGTCTGAAGGAGTTGAAGTCCGTTGCCAAATCGGGGGTGTTCTCCATGAACGACCACGAGCGTATGCAGCAGATAGACCATATCTATACCACGCTGCGTGAATATCGCTCGCTGGTATCTTACTACACCCGTAAGAACATATCGGTGAGCTTCGTGCGTGCCAGAGAGAAGGGAGAACTGAGCGAGGTAAAATCTCTCTACGGTAATATGGCAAGCCGCTATTGGTAATCAAGTAAGGAAAGGACAAACTTATGGATTTTGCCAGTTTACACGATTTGCTCCGCTCGACCTATGACGAGATGATGCCGCTTTGTTCGGATATGACAGGTGTGGCAAAGGGGATTGCGGGCTTGGGCGCGCTCTTCTATATTGCACTGAGGGTATGGGCTTCGCTTGCCCGTGCCGAGGCAATCGACGTGTTTCCGCTCCTACGTCCCTTTGTGATTGGTTTTTGCATTATGTTTTTCCCTACGATAGTGCTTGGCACAATGAATGGCGTACTCTCCCCAATCGTCAAGGGTACGGAAATGATGGTGGACAAGCAGGAGGGGACGCTTGCCAAACTTATAGCACAAAGGGATAAGTTGCAGGAGGAAGCCTATCTGCGCAACCCCGAAACGGCATTTTTGGTATCGAATGAAGCCTTTGACCAAAAGATAGAAGAGATGGGCATCGTCGGTCCGGAGGATGCCATAACCATTGCTGGGATGTATGCGGAACGCTCTGCCTACCAAATGAAACAATGGATTTTGAAATGTGTCCACGATATTATGGAAATACTCTTCCACGCTGCGGGATTGATTATTGACACGCTGCGCACTTTCATTCTGATTGTACTCTCCATTCTTGGCCCCGTCGTTTTCGGCATTGCCGTATGGGACGGACTGTCTGGGTCGATGACGGCTTGGTTTTCTCGCTATATATCGGTGTATCTATGGCTACCGGTGAGCAGCATCTTGACCGCCCTTCTGACAAAGATACAAGTGCTGATGGTGCAGAAAGATATTGAAACCCTTAGCGACCCGAATTTCCTCCCCGATGCGGGCAGTTGGTATCACATCGTCTTCTTCCTCATCGGTATCGTGGGCTACTTCTGTGTGCCTACGGTGGCAGGCTGGATTATCGAAGCAGGTGGCGGCATCGGCTCATACGGTCGTAACGTCAATCAGACGGCTCAGCGTGGAGCGCAGGGCGCATACACCGGAGGCAAGTATTTGGCAGGTGGAGCAGGAGCCGTTGCAGGCAACGCCATCGGACGTATCAAGGGTGCATTACTCAAAGGTAAATAACAAAAAACGAAAAAACAATGGAATTCAAATCACTCACCAATATCGAGACCTCATTCCGTCAGATAAGGCTCTATGCCTTTGTCTTTGCCATCGTATGCGTGGCGGTCAGCGGATACGCCGTCTATGCCTCTTACAGCTTTGCCAAAGAGCAGCGAGAGAAAATCTATGTGCTTGACCAAGGAAAGTCCTTGATGCTCGCACTGAGTCAGGATGCAAGCAAGAACCGACCTGTGGAAGCGAGGGAACACGTCCGCCGTTTCCATGAACTGTTCTTCACCATCGCACCCGATAAGGATGCCATCGAGAAGAACATGGAGCGTGCCTTCCTGCTATGCGATAAGTCGGCTTTCAATTATTACAAGGACTTGGCGGAAAAGGGCTATTACAACCGTGCCATTTCAGGCAATGTCAATCAACGCATTGAGGTGGACTCCATCTGCTGCAACTTTGAGGTCTATCCCTACGAGGTAACGACCTACGCCCGTCAGTTCATCGTGCGACCGAGCAACATCACGGAGCGTAACCTGATTACGACTTGTACGCTGCAAAACTCCGTCCGCTCGGACAACAATCCGCAGGGTTTCCTGATGGAACAGTTTATGGTGCGACAGAATCAGGACGTGCAAACTTATAAACGATAGATGATGAGAACGAAAGTATTACTTGGGAAATATTATGTCCGTGCGCACTTGTGGCTTCGCCACCGGTGTGATGGACTGAGCATTAGACAGCGTAAGATAGTTGTCTATGGACTTAGTACGATATACTTCATCGGCTCGTGCGTAATGATAGCGCAGTTTTTCCTGCCGCATGACAAGGAGGAACTGCCTATCCCAAAGATGGGCAAGCTGATAGATAGTCCTGTTAGGACGGACAGTTTGCATCGGCATATTATCAACTTAAAACATGATTACAACAATGAATTTGGACAATAAACAGAAAGAATATCTCAAGAAAGGACTGGTCTTCGGTGGGCTGGGACTGCTTTTCGCCCTCTCGATGTGGTTCATCTTTGCCCCGTCGGACAAGGACAAGAGTGCGGCGCAGCAGGGACTGAACGACAGCATACCGCAGGCGACCACCGAACAGTTGACGGGAAACAAACTCAAAGCCTACGAATTGGGCGACAAGAGCCGCCATGACGAACAGACACGCGAGGAGATGGGCAGGCTTTCGGATTACTTTGATAGTAATACCGCCCCCTCGGAAAGCGAGCGTGCGGAAGCAGCCGCTTCGACGGCAAAGATTGAAAGTTCGATGCACCGCTATGAGGAGAACAACCGCCTGTTGAACTCTTTTTATGCGCCCGACCCCAATGAGCAGGAGCGAGAGGCACTGCGCTCGGAGTTGGACAACCTCAAAAAGGAATTGGCATCAAAGAATGAGAACGAGGATGCGGAGGAGAAGCGACAGCTCGCCCTGATGGAAAAGAGTTACCAAATGGCGGCGAAGTATCTGCCACAGTCTTCTTCGACTACCACTGCTGCCAATGCTTTTACACCCGCAAAGGAAAAAGGTACTTTGGAAACATCGGCAACAAAACAAGCGTCTTCAACGGGTTCTCTCCCTGCAATGGAGGTGTTGGCAGAACGTAAGCAGGTGGTGTCTTCGCTCAACCAGCCGCAATCTGACGAGGATTTTATCAAGGAATATGGCACAAAACCTCGCAATTTAGGCTTTCATTCGCTCACGAGTACGGTTTCTGCCGTACCCTGCAACACGCTTAGCGTGGTGGTGGACAGGACGGCAACACTGAAGGAGGGCGACAATGTGGCGTTGCGCCTGCTTGAAACTGCCAAAGTGCAGGGCTTGCACATTCCTCGCCAAAGCCGACTCATCGCGAGGGCTAAGATTGAGGGCAACCGCCTGCACCTGCTCGTTAAGAGCATTGAAGTGAAGGGACGGATTATTGCCGTGAAGCTCTCGGCATACGATACGGACGGACAGGAGGGGGTATTCATTCCCGGTTCGGAGGACATCAACGCTCTCAAAGAGGTGGGAGCAAACATTGGAGGATCGATGGGAACTTCCTTCACCTTTGCTTCCTCTGCCAAAGACCAAATCATCTCGGAGGCGGCACGTGGGGTGATGCAGGGCGCAAGCCAGCTGCTCCAAAAGAAACTCCGCACCGTCAAGGTAACACTTAAAGGCGGCTACCGCATGTTCTTGGTTCAGTCAAAATAAGCATATCAATCAATAAAAATAGCAATAACAAAATAATAACAACAATGAAAAAATGGATTTTTTCGGCTGTCCTGCTTGCCACGATGGGAGCGTCAGCCACTGCACAGACAACGACTTCAACGCTCACGCCCGACCGTCCGCTCTCATCGGGAGAACTCTTTCAAGGGATGAGCAAGGCAATTCCGAATGGACGCATCGTCCTGCCTTACGGCTTGGAAGTTACTTTTGAAAAGACGGTGCATTTGATTTTTCCATCGGCTGTCCGCTATGTGGATTTGGGTTCACAGAACATCATCGCCGGCAAGGCGGAGGATGCGGAGAACGTGCTGCGTGTAAAGGCTGCCGTCAAGGACTTTGAGACGGAGACCAACATGAGCGTGATTTGCGAGGACGGCTCATTTTATGCTTTCAACGTGAAATATGCCGATGAGCCGGAGAAGCTGAGCGTGGAGATGAAGGACTTTCTGTCGCCCGTCGAGGGACGTTTGCCGAGCAACAGTGCGGACATCTACTTCAAGGAACTCGGCAACGAGTCGCCCGTGCTTGTCAAACTGATGATGCAGACCATCTATCAGAATGACAAACGCTATATCAAGCACATCGGGGCGCACCAGTTCGGTATGAAGTTCCTGCTGCGTGGACTGTATGCGCACAATGGCTTGCTCTACTTCCACACCCGCATGGAGAACGAGACCAATATGCCGTACTCGGTGGACTTCATTACGTTCAAGGTGGTGGATAAGAAGGTGGCGAAACGCACTGCCATTCAGGAACAGGTGCTGCAACCACTCCGTGCCTATCATCAGGTGAACTACATCAAGGGAAGGCACACAGAAAGTTCGGTGTTCGCCTTGGAGCAGTTCTCTCTTTCAGAAGATAAGCAGCTTGAAGTGACGCTTTATGAGCATAATGGTGGACGAACGCTTACCTTCTATGTCGATCCACAAGATTTACTTTTGGCTCAGAAGATTGATAACCTCAAACTTAAATGGTAATGAAGAAGTATCTCTTTTTATTGGCTTGTGCGGTGGCTTCGATGCTGCCGGCACAAGCGCAAAGACTGATTCCGAAGCAAAAGGGAATAGAAGTCATGGGCAGTCAGCCAATCGTCAAGGGCGAAAAACTCTTTGTCAAGGATAACTTCGGTCTGGGCTTTTCGCTCACTCGCTATCTGAAGCGTGAGAATTATTCATTTCTTACGGTAGAATATGAGCAACAAAATATGCCGTATCGCAGCTATGATGTGAAACTCAAAGATGCCTTCGTGCATTTGGGTTATATGCAGCCTATTGTTTCTGACAATGGTAAAAATGTATTTGCCTATGCTGGAATATCCGCTTTGGGTGGCTATGAGGAACTTAACGAAGATAAGAAACTACTTCTTGATGGCGCAAAACTACTCGATGACTCTCACTTCGTCTATGGTGGAGCGGTGCATCTATCCATAGAATGTTTCTTATCGGACAATGTGCTGTTGCTACTCAAAGGACAGGGACGCATACTCTTTGGTACGGATGTTCATCATTTTCGCCCTGCTGTATCGGCAGGAATCAGGTTTAATCTATAAATGTAGGGAACAATGAAAAAGAAAATTTTTAATAGTATATGGGTAATGGGAGTGCTAACCCTTGCCGTGTTTTGTTTATCTGCTTGTGATAGGGAGTTGGATGTTCAGCAGTGTTATCCGTTCACTGTCGAGACGATGCCTGTCCAGAAGGACATCGTCAAGGGACAGACGGCAGAAATCAGGTGTACACTCAAACGTGAAGGCGACTTTGCCGACACTCGCTACACCATCAGATATTTCCAATCGGACGGGAAAGGAACGCTAAGAATGGACAATGGGACGGTTTTCAAGCCCAACGACCGCTATCCGCTCACCAAGGAGGTGTTTCGACTCTATTACACCTCCGCTTCCACAGACCGACAAACCATTGATGTGTATGTGGAGGACAACTTCGGGCAGACCGTTAAACTGTCATTTAATTTCAACAATGAAAAGAATGAGGACACGCCAAAAGTGATAGAAAAAGTACCTATACGACAATGAATTTCGCCAAGACAATCCTATCATTTTGTTTGCTTTTAATGTGTTTCCAGCCATTGTCAGCTCAGAGTAAGCGGAGACGGCTTGCCGATCTTCCGCCCTTTGAGCGGGCGGTGGTCTGTATCAAGTATTTTGAGGGAATGCACAGCAGGAAAGATTATCCATACGTTGGGTATGGGCATCAGCTATTGCCGGGTGAACATTTTTCTTCCAATATGTCAGAATGGCAAGCGGATTCGCTGCTTCGGTTAGACCTTATGAAACGTTTGATGGTATTTAAGGACTATGGCAAAGATGCATTGTTACTTGCCGTGCTATCATATAATGTTGGTGTTGGGCAAATATTGGGTTATGGCAAATACCCTAAAAGTCAGTTATTACGTAAGATAGAAGCAGGAAATCGGAATTTCTATAAGGAGTATGTGGCATTTTGTAGATATAAGGGGAAGGTGCTGCGTGGATTGGTAAAACGCAGACAAATAGAATACTACTTGTTTAAGGTAAAATAATGATAAAAGCATTTATTCACACAAAAAAAGTGGTAGTTATTTGGTATTTATAGTAAACA